>DATJVC010000004.1 GCA_035501935.1 Gammaproteobacteria bacterium
GCCGGCGGCGCCGTCCGCGCGGCGCACGGTGATGTGCGCGACCGAGGGCCGCGCCAGCCGGGCGACCTCGCTCACCGTCCGCGAGTAGGCATCCCGCAGGGCCTCGTCCGCCTGCTGAATCCCGGGCTCCTGCGCACCGGCACCCTGAACTGCAGGCGCGGGTTTCCCCGAGGCGGGCGCGTCGTTGGCGGCTTGCAGCGTGGCGATTGCGGGGGTTTTCATGGCCTTGGCGTTCGGCGTGGGACACGGCATTGATTCATGGATATGGGGGCAAAATCCCCCTTCTTCAATACGCCCCCGCCGGCCGCCCTTCCGCACCGGCCATGAAGGCCGACTTAAAGTAATTTCTGAGGGTTGATTCCTGCAATCAGTCGGGGCAGACTTGCGCGCTAGAACGCGCCGGGGGGGAGTTACGAGCGTGCGCCGCAACGATTTCGACGTCACCGACAAGATCCGCACCACCGACCCGTCCGAGGTCGTCCATGAGGTGATGCGCCTGTACCTGGGCCTTTACCCGTCGGGAAAGTCCGGGCCGATGAGGCGCGCGTTTGAGGACGTGACCCTGTTGTATCGCGGCAGGCATCCGGACTATTACCCCTGCGACACCGAATACCACGACATCCAGCACGTGCTCGACGTGACGCTGGCGATGGCGCGCCTGCTCGACGGGTACGAGCGCGGCCGGCGGGGGGAGGCGGCGCTGCCGGCGGACTTTTTCAGCCTCGGCGTGATCACCGCCCTGTTCCACGATTGCGGCTACCTGCGGCGCCGCCACGACCACAGGCACCGCTTCGGCGGGGAATACACCCTGACGCACGTCTCGCGCGGTTCGCATTTTCTGCGCGAGTACCTGCCGCACATCGGCATGAAGCGCTACGCGGCCGCCGCCGCGCAACTGGTGCACTTCACCGGCTATGAGCGCCAGCCGGACACGATCCGACTGAGCGACCCGTTGCTTCGCCGTGTCGGCGAAATCCTCGGCACCGCCGACATCATCGCGCAGATGTCCGACCGTTGTTACCTGGAGAAATGCCGCGACCGGCTGTACCCGGAATTCGTGCTGGGCGGACTCGCCCGCCGCAAGCTGCCCGACGGCCAGACCGTCACCGTGTACGAATCCGGCAACGATCTGGTGCGCAAGACCCCGGGATTCTATGCCACCGCATCGAAACGCCTCGACCAGCAACTCCACGGCGCCTACCATTACGCGGAGAAACACTTCGGCAGCCAGAGGAACCCCTACCTCGAACAGATGGATAAAAACATCAATTATGCGGAGGTCATGGCC
Organism: Gammaproteobacteria bacterium; assembly: GCA_035501935.1. Taxonomy (NCBI): domain Bacteria; kingdom Pseudomonadati; phylum Pseudomonadota; class Gammaproteobacteria; species Gammaproteobacteria bacterium. Next base: position 1,289 of record DATJVC010000004.1, read on the forward strand.
GAGGTCATGACTGATTCTTCCCCGGGAGGGCTGCTGCGTCGCTGCCCGCCCAAGACCGTGCAATCAGACCTGCGCCCATAACCCCCGGGCTCGAACGCCCGCGCCCCGCCGCACCGGGTTCAATAAACTTCAGGAACGGTCATCTCCGAGGGCACGGGTTGTCGCAGGTAGTCCTCATGGCGTTCGCGCTCGGGCAGCTGGATGACCGGGCGCTCGATCTCCGCGTACGGCATCTGGCCAAGCAGGTGGTGGATGCAGTTCAGGCGCGCCTTTTTCTTGTTGTTGGCCTGCACGATCCACCACGGCGCCTCCGGAATATGGGTGCGCTCGAGCATGATTTCCTTGGCCTTGGTGTAATCCTCCCAGCGACGGCGCGACTCCAGGTCCATGGGGCTCAGCTTCCATTGCTTGAGCGGGTCGTGGATGCGGGCGAGGAAGCGCAGGCGCTGCTCGTCGTCGGAGATCGAGAACCAGTACTTGATCAGCTGGATGCCGGAACGCACCAGCATGCGCTCGAACTCCGGCGCCGAGCGGAAGAACTCCTCATACTGATCGTCGTTGCAGAAGCCCATGACCCGTTCGACGCCGGCGCGGTTGTACCAGCTGCGATCGAACAGCACGACCTCGCCGCCCGCGGGCAGGTGCGTCGCGTAGCGCTGGAAATACCACTGCGTCCGCTCACGATCGTTGGGCGCCGGCAGCGCCACCACGCGGCACACGCGCGGATTGAGCCGCTGGGTGATGCGCTTGATGACGCCGCCCTTGCCGGCGGAGTCGCGGCCCTCAAACAGGATGACCGCCTTGTGGCGCGTGGCGACCACCCAATCCTGCAGCTTGACCAGCTCGGCCTGCAGGCGGAACAGCTCGCGGAAGTAGCTCTTGCGCTCCTCCCGATCCGCGTCGCCCGGCGCGGCTTCACCGCCCGCGGCGAAGCGGTCGGTATTGCGGTCCTCCAACTCGAGTTCCAGCTCCTCGTCGAAGTCGTCGCGCAGGTCCTGATGGACGCGCCGGATGAAATCTGCGTCAGAGTAGTTCAAGGGGGCTGGGTTACGGGCAACTTGAATCCAAATTCACACTAGGCGCGGTTCGTTGCAGTTTTGTGACGGGGCCCGCCGGCGGATCGCCCGGGCCGCGGACGGAGGCTTCCCGGTTATTGCGGCACGGGATAGTGGTAGTAGAGCGTATTCAGGTATTGCACGACCTCCGTAATGTCTTCATTGCTCCATCCGGCCCCGGAGGATTTCTGCCAGCGACGTACCTGCGCCTGCAGACTTATCCAGTCCGTGGCCAGTTTCTTTTCGCGCCAATGTACCTGCGCACTGTGGCAGGCGACGCATTGCGTTGAGTACAACAACTCACCGCGTCTGGCATCACGCTTTGGCTGTTCGCCGGCAACTGCGGGAGTCGCCAACGAGACGACCAGCAAGGCCGGTATCAAACTCCGAGACATGTCGCCCCCCAACGTTGTTATCCCATCCTGTCTCAAGTATATGCCTCTACACGGGCCCGGTCTTTGAAAAGCTGTCTCCCAGGCGGAATGCCGGTTCGCGAAGGACTGCTTCTGGTCGGCGCCAGGGCGCGACACCCGCATGGCCAGGGACGGGTGTGACCTAAAACCGCGTTGTGAGGGTCAAGAGCCAGTCCGGGGAATGGCCGACGACCCAGGCCTCCAGGCCCTTGTCGTAGCCCGAGAGAATCAGCAGCCCGATCAGGACGAACAGTCCGCCCAGCACCCGCGTGGACGCCTGCGCCCTCTGGATCAGGCGATCGCGAAACATCCGCGTCATGCTGCGGGCACCCAGGCCGATTGCCGCCAGCGGCAGGGCGGCGCCGAGACCGAAAATCAGCATCAGCAGGCCGACCTGCGTGAGGTCACGGCCCTGGCTGGCCAGCATGCTGGCGGCGCCGAGCGTCGGTCCGACACAGGGGCTCCACGACAGGCCCAGCAGGGCGCCGACCGCGAACTGGCCGGGGAGATTGTCGAAGGCAAACCTGGCCAGAATCCGGTTGCCGGCGTTTCCGAGCCAGGCGGTGGAGCCGGCGAAGCCGCGTTGCAGCGGCGGCAGCAGCAGCACCAAACCGAGCGCCGTCATCAATCCGGCCGCGACCAGACGGACGCTGTCCGGATTGAGTCCGGTGGCGGCGCCGGTGGCGCCGATGACGGTCCCCACAGCCGCGAAGGAAAAGGCGACACCGAGCGCGAGCAACACCGGGCCATAACGGTGGACGTTGGCCGCCGAGGCGCAGAGGATGGGGATCAGCGGCACCACGCAGGGCGACAGCGTCGTCAGCGCGCCGGCGACAAAGCCCAACAAATAGGTGTGAAAACCAAAATCCATTGGACGGCAGTCGGGCCCCCGGTGATGCTCAACCGCCACCCTGTCCCGATGCACGCTGGAACAGGATTTCGATGAGATCTTTCTGGGTGATGCCGACCTGGCGGCCGACCTCCCTGCCCCCACGATACGCGATCAACGTGCTCTGCCGGTCAACGTCGAACTTTCGCAGCACGTCCTTCTGCTTGTCGAAATCGACCACCAGCACGTTGACGCCGCCGTACGGTTTGCTGCCCGCAAAACCATCGACGATGGGTTTCTGAACATGGCAGACGGGACACCAGTCGGCGTGCACGAACACGATGATCGGCGCCCCCGCGGCGTTGAGCTTCTCGAAGGCGCCGTCGGTGTAGGGTTGCGGCGTCTCGGCCCTTGCCAGACCCATTCCAAAGGCGATGAGTATTAAAAACAGTGATGCGGCACGCAGCTTTGGCATATGACTTCCAGTTCGACCCGTGTTGGATGCCTGCACCCCGGCCCTGGTTACAAATCGCTGATCCCATTTTGTCCGGTTGTGAATCAGTATCTTGTTAGTCCTTCCACAAAGAACCGGGTTCCGATTTTCTGCCGGATGTTTGTTCCAGGCCTGCGCCAATGCCCGGTCATTGCCATCCGCGACCGGCCGGGAACAGACGTTCAGAACGCGTCGAACCATGATGGCCGCAAAATTTCAGCGGAATTATCATGCGGCTGCACGCCCACTGCCGCAGGCGCAACGGGATAAAAGGTGAGCACATGAGCATAATCAGGCCATACGCCGTTGGCGTCGTCATATTCATACTCTGGTGGCTGGCTGCCGGTGTTGTCGAAGTACGGGCGGCAGAAAGTCAAATCCGCAGGCTTTCTGATGGTGCTCGCGAGCGAACTTATCTGATTTACCGTCCGGCATTATTGAGCCGCCAGACGGCAGTCCCCCTGATCGTCATGCTGCATGGCGGCTTTGGTTCCGGCAGGCAGGCCGAAAATTCCTACCGTTGGGACGCGCAGGCCGATCGGGAGGGGTTTGTCGTCGCCTATCCTGACGGCATAGGACACAGTTGGAATGCCGGGGGCATCTGTTGCGGTCCGGCCCTGCGTGAGCATGTAGACGATCTTGGCTTTTTGACACGCCTGATCGACGCCGTGACCAGGGCTGAAAATATCGACCCCAGACGCGTGTATCTGACCGGCATGTCGAATGGCGCGGCCATGACCTATCGTTACGCCTGCGAAGGCACATACCCATTGGCGGCCATCGGCCCGGTCGCCGGCAGCCTTTCCTTCTCCTGTTCGAGACCGCACCCGGTTTCCGTCCTGGCAATTCACGGGCTGGATGATCAGCACGTGCCTTTTGCGGGTGGGCAGGGTACAAAAGGCGTGACCCAGGGTTCATGGATGCCGGTGCCGCAAACGCTGGACGCCTTCCGGGCCGCGGATGACTGCCGCCCGCCCGCCGAGCGGCGGGATGGCGTCCTGCACACGGATACATCGAATTGCGCGCAAGGACGCGAAGTGGTCCTGATCACCCTTGATGGCGCCGGGCATCAGTGGCCGGGCGCAAAATCAAAATCCGGCATCGTTCAGCGGATACTGGGGCTGGATCCGCCAAGTACCGCCATGGATGCCACGACCACGTTGTGGAATTTCTTCCAGGGTCACGTGGCGCAGCCATAAATTGCCACGTCATTGCATCTGCTTTTACCTCAAATCTTCGCACTGATTGTGGGCGATTCGTGCCTGATGTTCCCGTCTTAGTGCGGGTTTCAACCAATCTTTACAGTGACATGCGTCACCCGCTGTGGAGATAACCCACTGAAGCGTAACCATTTCAAAGAAAAGAATATTTAGCCTTGGATTTGGTATAGTTGTTGCACCGCACAATCATCATACGCTTGACACTTTTTCCGCCCATCCTCTGCTGCAGAAGGTTCTTTAGGAGGACTCATGAAAGGGTTTAGCAGAATGATGTTGTGGCAGAAGCTCCTGCTGCTGGTGCTGGTCATGTCCATCCCCGGGGATTATCTGGTGTACCTGCTGATGGCCGAGAAGGGCGGCAATATTGCGCTGGCGGAAAACGAGATGACGGGCGTGCAGTATCTGAAGCCGGTGCAGGACCTCCAGCAGCACGTGATGGAGCACAGGGGCATGAGCTACGCGCTGCTGTCCGGCGACACGAGCTTCCGCGATCCGCTCGAGGCGAAGCAGTTGGAAATTGCGCGGGACCTGGAGGCCATCGCGGCAATGGAGAAGCGCCATGGCGCGATCCTGCGGACCGGAAACCAATGGACCGCGGTACAGCAGGACTGGCGGCAATTGCCGGCCCAACTGCCGCAACTCGGGGCGGAGGAAAGTTTCAGCCGCCACACCGGAATCATCAAGGACATCCAGGCGCTCATTGGACGTGTCGGCGACACCTCGCATCTCATCTTCGATCAATCGGTGGACGGCTACTATCTGGTGGACGCGGTGCTAAAGAGAATTCCGGCGGCGCTGGAGGCGCTGGAGGCGCTGCGCGGACGCAGCGCGGGGATGGCGGCGGGGAAGGCGCTGACGGACGGGATGCGCACGTCGCTGATGGTGACGCAAAACTCGGTGCGCGATCAGGCGGAGGCCATCCGATCCGACATCGAACATGCCATTGAGAATAATCCGGCGCTGAAACCATTACTCGGCGGCCATCTCGACGGCTTTCTGGCGAAGACCAATCGCACCACCCAGCTCATCGATCAGGTGATCGTCCGGAACAGCGGCGACGGCGCCCGGGAGATCCATGCCTCGAGCGCGGAGGCCATCAGCGCCACCCTGGCGCTGAATGCCGGGGTCACGCCGGCGCTGGAGGATTTGCTGAACAAGCGCATCGAACGGTTGAATGATGAAAAATACCTGACGCTGGCCCAGGCGCTGGGCTGCATGTCCCTCGTGCTGCTGCTACTCTTTTTTGTCAGCCGTTCGTTCATTCGTTACATCGACGACATCGTTTCCGTCACCAGACAGCTTTCCAAGGGCAACTTGAGCATTGATCTTTACCAGAGCGATGACAAGGATGAACTCAGCCGCCTGTACAACTCGATCTATCACATGCGGCAGAGGCTGATGGAGGTGATCCGCGGCATACGCGCGGGTGCGGATGAGGTGGGGACGGCCTCGGATCAGGTGGCGCTCGGCAACGCCAGTCTCTCGCAGCGGACGCAGGAGCAGGCCGCCAGTCTCGAGGAGGTGGCCTCCAGCATGGAGGAAATGACGAGCACGGTGAGCCAGAACGCGGACAACGCGCAGCAGGCGAAGCAGCTGGCCATACTGGCGCGCGAGCAGGCGGAACAGGGCGGACAGGTGGTCGGGAGGGTGGTCTCCGCAATGGCCGGGATCAACTCGGCCTCAAAAAAAATCGTGGACATCATTGCGATGATAGATGGGATCGCGTTTCAGACCAACCTGCTGGCGTTGAATGCGGCGGTGGAGGCGGCCCATGCGGGCGAGCACGGGCGGGGGTTCGCGGCGGTGGCCGCGGAGGTGCGCAGCCTCTCCGGCCGCTGCCAGACTGCGGCGAAAGAGATCAAGGGTCTGGTGGAGGACAGCATGCAAAGGGCGAAAAGCGGGACGAAACTCGCCGATGAGTCTGGACAGGCGCTTACCGGAATTGTGCAGTCCGCGATCAAGGTGAGCGACATCGTGGCCGAGATTGCGGCGGCGTCGCGGGAGCAGTCGGAGGGGATTGGACAGATCAACAAGACCCTGTTGCAGATGGACGAGATGACCCAGCATAACGCCTCGCTGGTGGCGGAGGTGGAGTCGGCGAGCGAGGCGATGAGGACGCAATCGGAAAAATTGAATGAATTGGTGCACTATTTCAAGCTCGAAGCGGAGATAAAAGTCCGGTCTGAAAAAGGGCCCGCCGCCAATATCACGGGTCCGTTGGAGGAACGGCATGAACCCCGCCGTCAAAAGAACAATTCCAAAGTCCATACCCCGGCGTTTCAGGTCGCGTTTCACACCGCTCGTGAAAAGGCCGTGGGGAAGTCCAAGCTGCTGACCCGGCCGTCCGTGAAAACGGGGTAACCCCGGCCCCGGGCGACGTTGAATGCCAAAAGAAGGCCCCGCTCGGGGCGGGGCTTTCGTTACATCCCACTACCAGCGGTGAGGGGTTACCAACCGTGATCGTGGCCGCGCCACTCACGACTATCATGGCGCGGGGAGTAGCTCCAAGGCCAGACATAGTAGCGCACCGGGGACGGCTGCACGTAATAGCCGTAGGGATAATACGGCTGATACGCGGGGACCGTTTCCACATAGGCGGGCACATAGGCCGGCTGCCGCACCACCGGCGCGCCGATGTTGAACCCGAAGAAGAGCCCGGTACCGTGCGCGGCCGCCGTCTGCGGCAGCGCCATGCCGGCCATCATCGTGCCGATCAAAAGACCGCCTGCTGCCGTCGTTCGAATGTTCATGGTAATGCCTCCTTTCGATGAATGAGCGTGATTACACCCTGACGAAGCCAGTCTATGGCCGCCCCGCCAAACCGGCGCTGAATCCCCGGACTTAATCTCTGAAATGTGATGCGGTTCAGATCACCCGTTTGGCTTGCATTCAGGAACTTTTACCGGTGCGCCGGTACAAACCGTTCCGTAAGCATCCACACAACTGTATGTATCGGGGAGGAGCAATCAATATGCGCCGAGTGATCAGTACGTCGTTCCTGCTGTTGATGGTGCTGCCGGCAGTTTCCGAGGGGAAGGCCACCATCGCGAATTCCACCGGGACCCTGTATCTTTCCTGTCCCTATGACAAACCTGCGGAGCTGAGCGGCACCTATGTCCAGATCATCATCGATCAAGCCAAGAATACGGTGGTCACCGGATCGGAATGCCAGGTGTCCGACGTGCACATCAATCCGGCCCGCATTGCCTTCAAATGCGGAGATGAGCTGGACATGACCATCGATCGCCTGAACGGGCACTTTCTGGCGACGGTCAAGCCGCAGGGACGCGCCTCCGGATATTGCGTTAAAGAGAAGGGGCCCAGATTCTGATTTGATTTTGTCGCCTTTGCTCCATGCGGCGGTCTAAACTCGCCCGGACAAAGCAGCTAAGATGGCGGTGATGCCGACGCTGCGACCTTCCCCCACCTTCAAGGAACCCTGATGAACGCATCGATGCTTGCACCTGCATTGCTCCTGTTCAGCATGTCCGCCGCGGCCAATGAACTGTGTGCGGCCAAAATCCAGGAAAAGGATCTGCACTCGATATATGTGGAGTTGATGCAGCCCGTCCAGGAGCTTTCCCACGGCACGAACAATCCCGCCGATGAATTTCTGGTCTCAAACCTGTGGTACCTGCTGGTGGAAGTCACCGATTTAATCGCGATGGGCGGGGAGACCGTGCTGCCGATGCGGGACAAACTGGCCACTGACCCGCAATTCGTGGACCAAACGGCCGGCGGTTACTTTCGCAAGCTGCGTCAGATCGTGGATGACGTGGCCGGTGAGATGGGCAAGCATCAATCCGGGATCAAGACGCCGGCCGCCGCCGCGAGCATGGAGAAGGCACGCCAGGGACTGGTCAAGGTCCAGGCGGTTTTGAAGGACTGCACCTGAAGCGCCGGCCCATTGCAACGGCGGCGGTGCGTTGAATCCCCCAGATCATGAAAATCGAAGCCGACAGATTCCGCGTACGGGAGGGGGAAAAAGTCAGGCTCAAGAAGCGGCCGACGCTTGTCGCGCCCGTGTACAAATCGAAGGAGCAATATCAGGAGTTGCTCGACGAACATGCGCGGCAACTCAGCGCGTTTCAGGAAATGCACTACGCGTCGAACCACTGCGCCATTTTGCTGATTTTCCAGGCGATGGACGCCGCCGGCAAGGACGGCGCCATCAAGCACGTGATGTCCGGCATCAACCCGCAGGGTTGCCAGGTGTTCAGCTTCAAACATCCGAGCGTCAGGGAGCTCGAGCATGATTTTCTCTGGCGCACCACGCAATGCCTGCCGGAGCGCGGCCGCATAGGCATTTTCAACCGTTCGTATTACGAGGAAGTGCTGATTGTTCGCGTACATCCGGAGATTCTGCGCAGCGAGGGCATCCCGGATGGCCCGCTCAACGACGGCTCAATATGGGAATCCCGCTATCGCTCCATCGTCGACCTGGAGCGGCACCTGCATCACAACGGCACACGGATCATTAAATTCTTCCTTCACCTTTCCAAAGACGAGCAACGCAGGCGTTTCCTGGAACGCATCGACAACCCGAAAAAGAACTGGAAATTCAGCCTCGGCGACGTCGAGGAGAGAAAATTCTGGAAGAAGTACATGGAGGCCTACGAGGATTGCCTCAGCGCGACCAGCACCCGGACCGCACCCTGGTATGTCGTCCCCGCCGACGACAAGGAGAACGCGCGGTTGATCATCTCGCAAATCATTCTCGATCTGTTCCGCGGACTCAAGATGACCTATCCAAAAACAAGCCGCGAACGCCGGGGGGAATTGCTGGCGATCCGGAAACGGCTTGCAAAATGACAGCCGCGCGGACGGGAATCAGCCGCTGCCGCCTTCCGACCTGACCCCGGTCGGGGTCTTGTCGTGGTGCGGCTCGGCGACCTTGACCTGCGCGTGGCTCAGGCCCAGATAAATGCGGCGGCGGCGATTGATGGGCCACCAGTCGTAGAGGAAGATCTGAATCGGCCGCCACATCGCCACCCAGCCGGCGATGGTGAAGCTCTCGCGCCCGAAGACCAGCAGCGAGGCGGTCGCGTACCGGTCGATGGCTTTGGCGGCCAGCAGGCACAGCGCCAGAAAGCCCAGGCCGATGAGCAGGCTCTCGCGTCCCTGCTTGAGGAGCCGGCGCAGTTCCCTGCGCGCGAGTTCCGCCTTGTAGTTGAAGTAGTTGTGGATCGCCTGACCGATGACCATCCCTGGGTTGGGTTCGGCGGGCATCTGCTGGAGGTGGACGGTGATGTGATAGCGGCTGTCCGACGGATACTCCATCGCCCAGCTCTCGATGTATTCCTCCGCGTCCGGGCTGAGATCGCGATTCAAAAACGGCGCCGGATCCATCGAATTGAAAAGCTGGGCCAGCTCGCGCAACCGCAATTCGAGCCGGTGGACATGATGGGCTGTGGTGGATGTCATGACGAAAGCGTCCGGAGCGGATCAATGCGGCTATGCGCCAAACCTTGAATGCATGGAGTCGACCCGGATTGGCAACCGGGCGCGACATGATGCCCTCAATGCCGCACTGTCGTCCAGGTCAAATCCGGATTGAATATGGTCATCTGCCGCGCAATCGCGGCGGTGTCGGGGCCGAGGTTCTTCTGATAGACCGTGCCGTCCTGGTTCACGATGAAGGTCATGATGCCGGAGCCGCCGTATTTCGCCGGGAACGCCACCAACGCGAAGCCGCCAATCATGTGACCGTTGACGACGTAGTCAAAGGCGCCGGCCATCGCGGCCGCTCCCTGCCGGATCAGGATCTTGTAATAGTAGCCGTGATAGGGCGCACGCTGCCGGTGGGGCTCCTTGCCGCCGTATCCCTCGGCGCGGGCGCTGGCGACCATCGGCCCCATGGGGCTTTCCTCCTCGCCCCCCTGTACGTCCCAATAAAGCCCGTCATGCCGGCCGGGACTGCTCCTGAACTTCTGCGCGTACTCGAGGATTCCGTCGCCGTTGCGATCCACCGAGGCGTATTCGCGCTGCGCATCGACGTAGGCGCGGCATACCTCGATGGCGTTGAGCTCGTTGCGGCCGATCCGTCGCGTGAGGATCTCCTGCGCGCCCTTTGCGGTGTCGAATCGCCAGGCGCCGCCCTCCTTCACGATCGGGATCGCGAAAGGCCACGCCTCGTCACCGATGGAGAGGATCGCCGTCGTATCGTTCTGACGTTCAATCTTGTGGGCCGCGTCGTATTTAGTGACAAACTTTTCCCGCCCCAGCTTGTCGGCCACCGGATCGCCGGAGTAGACAAGCTTGTTGCCCGCCGGCCCCAGGACGTTGAGAAGGCCGCCGGTCTCTCCGTCGCGCGCCGCCTTGACGAGCGCCTCGACCGCCTCTTCGGGCGATGCAAACTGCATCTGCCGCTGGCTGGAGGCGGCGGGCGTGGATGCCGGAATCACCAGCAACGCCAGCGCCGCAATGGCACCCACCGCCATGACGCCATGGCGCAACAGGTTTCTCAGGTTGCAATTCAGTCCGGTCATGACGTCCTCGAACGAATGCCGTGAAATCTCATTTTACCGGCGAAACCGGCCGCTGCTATTGCCAGTTGTGCTGCTTGACCCGGAGCCGCTCGAACGGGAGCCTGAGTCGTGGCTCGGTGCGCCATGAATCGGAGCGGCGCCCCCGTCCTGCATCGATCGCGGCAACGATGAACTGCTGCCCCGGGGCTGCGCCGATGGTGATGGGGCAAGGCTTCTGTCCTGCATCGATCGCGGCAGCAACTGCTGGCTGGTCCGGGCACGCTCCAGCTGCCTCTGCACCTCGGGCGCTTGTGTCATCCCCTCGAATGCGGGCGGCTGCGGCCGCTGCGTCGCCAAGGGTTGCTGCATCACCGATGTTGGTGCCGTCACACGCGGGCTCACCACGGATTGTTGCGTTGTCGTTGTCGGGACACGCGGGCCTATCGGTGGCTGTGTCGTTGCCGGTGTCGTCACACGCGGGCTCACGGACTGTTGCGTTGTCGTTGCCGGGACACGCGGGCCCACCACCGGCTGACCACCCGACGCGGGGATACCTGCCGCGCCGCTGGTGGCCGGGTAGCCGCGGAAATCACGGCGCGTATCGGGCGACCCGGCGCTGTTGCCCAGGAACCGCGTGCGCGTATCGGGAGTGCGGTAGGGAACGCCACGGCGATGGTACGGATCGTGATCCCACGTGTCACCCGTAAATCTCGGATGGTTCCTGTGGTCGATGGCAAACCTGTCGATCTGGTTGAATCTGTCGTGATCGACATGTACCCGGTGATGATCCCAGTCGCAGCTCTCCCAGCCCCAAAGCGTGCCGATGATGCCCACGCCGATGCCGAAGATGATTCCGGTGCTGAAATCATAGCCTGGCGGCGCCGGGAAATAGTCCGGCGGATAGTCCGGATACGGCCAGTCGCCGTAGACGACCGTCGGGCTGTAGGCCGGGACGTAAACCACCTCGGGCGTCGCGGGCTGGATGATGATGGTCGATCCCTCCGTGATGACCACCTGCTGCGCCGTCGATCGCAGTGTCCCCGCCGCCAGCGCCTGCGCGCGGAGCCGCTGCACCGAGTCCATTACATCGGATTCCTGGGCCAGGAAGGCGTCGCCCAGTTGCTGCATCCAGCTGAGGTTGCCGTCCATCAGCTGGAGGACCTGCGGAAATGGAACCAGCGATTTCACGCTGGGGTCCCAGTCCTGCTCGTCGAGCGCGCCGGCGAGTTGTTCGCCGCTGAGCCCGGCGTTGTTCGGATCCTTGATCCAGCGTGCCGCCTGGACGACTTCCAGCGGATAGGTCGAGGCCGTGAGTATTTGCGTGAGCAGCGTATCCGGATAGAGCGCGATGGGCGCGAGCAGCTGATCGAGCTGCGGCGGCGCGAGCACGGGGGCCTCCTGCGCCGGGACCTTCGCCGGCGCGCTCCAGATGACGATGGCGGCAAGCATGCCGGCCATCATTCGGATCAGGTTCGCTTTCATATCCCGTCCCGCATCAGACAACCACAGCCCGGAAACTGCATGGGTTCCCTCGCCGAAGCGGCGGCCCGGCGGGGGCTCACGCAATTTTTGCAGGGACTATGGCTTCCTTTTGGCCTCCGAGCTGTTGGTCGGTGTACCGGTCAACGGCGCACCCGGCTTGAAGGCCGTCTTGACGTATTTGTCGCCCTCCTTCGCAATGCGCGTGGTCCAGCCCGTGTTCCAGTGGATTACGGCCGCGCCGTCCTCCTCCTTCCAGGTACCCTGCTTCATGGTGTCCTTGTGGGTGCCCGTGGCGGTGCCGTCCTTGCTCAAGGTGATCTCGAAGGGCTTGCCGTTGGTGTCGTTCAGCATCCACGAGCCTTCGTATTCCGAAGCCATGGCGGCGCCTGAAAGGCCGAAAAACAGTGCAACGGCCGCCAGTAGTGCTGAAACTTTCTTGAATTGGGTTGTCATTTACCTGTATCTCCAGTTTCGTATTATTGAACACTTCAACCTTGCGTTGGTATCGCCGGATTAACGCGGGTTGTATGCAGTTCAATTATAATGAATTTGAAGCCGCCCAATTGAATTGATTTGAATCATGACATGGTCATCTTTTACCGCACCTGAACGAATTCCGGCCATCGGGTTTCTCGGCATTCTCCTCATCCTCGGTCTGCTGGCTCATACGAAGCCGGCGTTTGCGCATGCGATCGTGGTGGAATCCACCCCGGCGGTTAACGCGGAAGTCGGCGGGCCCGATGTTCACATCGATTTGCGATTCAACAGCCGCATCGACCACGCCCGTTCGAGGTTGATCCTGACCGACGCCGCCGGGCACAAGGTGCGCGTGACGATTCCGGGCGATGCGCCCGCTGATCATATTTTGACCACAGTGAAGGGCGTTGCACCGGGAAAGTGCACGCTGGAATGGCGGGTCTTGAGCGTTGATGGGCATCTCACTCGCGGCCTGATTCCCTTCACTGTCACCGTTCCTTGAGGCGAAGATGTGGATCTGCTGATCGATCTATTCGCGTTCCTGAGTGTCATGTTGCGAGGTTCGGCGCTGACGGCGGAGGCGCTGACGGTGGGCGGAATCATATTCCACTATGCCGTGCAGCCGGCGCTTGATCCGGCGTCCGCCGCTGATCGGCGCGCCGCGGCGCGCATGACCGGATTGCTCTCCATCGGTGCGCTCGTGCTGGCGACGGTGGTCTTGATCGCAACCACCGTCGATGCCCTGGTGCTGGTCTCCACTGTCGGCGTGAGCTGGGCGGAGGCGATGACCGCCCCGTTTGTATGGGCGGGCGCAGGGACCATCGTCGCGGCCCTGGTTGTGGCGGCCGTCACGCGAATGGGTCTGCAGACCGGTGCCGGTCGCCTGACCGCTGCGGTGATGATGTTGGCAATGATCGTGATGATCGCATCATCCGTGTCGACGACGCACGCGATGGCGCGTCTCGATGGACGCATGCCGCTGTTGCTCGCCTCCGCGCTCCACCAGACGGGCGCCTTCACGTGGATTGGCGGCATTCCATATTTCCTCATCGCGTTGACCGGCATTGATGCGCCCGCTACTCGATCGCGGCTCGCGTTGCGGTTCTCCAGGCTCTGCATTGCCGCCGTGCTGGCAATCGCCGGCTCGATGATCGTATACGCCGTGCGTTATATCGGCAGTGTCGACGCCGTTTACGGCACCTCCTACGGCGTGATGGCAGCCACCAAGGCAGTGATGTTTGCGAGCCTGCTGGGCTTCGGTGCGGCCAATTACTTCGCCGTGCGCCGTCTGGGGGCAAGCAGCGGCGCAACGCTGTCGCGATTGCAGCGTTTTGCCGAGGTTGAACTGGGCATCGGCATCGCCGTGTTCTACGTCGCGGCGTCGCTCACTTCGCAACCGCCCGCCGTGGATCTGACCCAGGATCGCGTCAGCTGGCAGCAGATAGTGAATCGCGTGCTGACGCCCCGGGAGCCGCGGCTGATCAGTCCTGCGCATATCGAGCTCGCCATCCCGATGGAACAGGAGCGCCTGAATCGCCTCGCGGCGGCGGCCCGGCAACAGGCGCCGCAGGCTTATGTGCCGGGTTCGGCCGAGTCGGCGCCCAGCAATGCCGCCGACATGGCCTGGTCTGAATACAATCACAACTGGTCGGGGATACTGGTACTGGTCATCGGGCTCCTGGCGCTGGCCTGGCGCGCGGGCTGGCCCCCGGCCAGGCACTGGCCGGTGTTGTTCATCGTGCTTGCGATTTTCATCGCTGTACGTTCGGACCCGGAGGCGTGGCCGACGGGAGATATCGGATTTCTCGCAAGCATGCGCGCCCCGGAGGTGCTGCAACACCGGCTGATGACGCTGCTGGTCGCCATCTTTGGCATCTTCGAATGGCAGGTGCGCTCCGGCGCATTGAAAGGCACCTCGGCGGCCTACGTCTTCCCCCTCTCCAACGCCCTCGGCGGCATCATGCTCCTGACGCACAGTCACGCCCTGTCCAACGTGCAGGAGGCGTTGCTGGTGGAACTCAGCCACATCCCCATGGGATTGCTCGCCATCGCGGCCGGCGGGGCGCGCTGGCTGGAATTGCGCACTCAACCACCAGTGCGCAACGCCGCCGCCTGGATCTGGCCGCTCTGTTTTGTCGGCGTGGGTATCATTTTGCTGGCCTACCGCGAAAGCTGAACACGCCCGAAGCAGACCTTGAAGCTGTCATTCCACCGCGTCCAGTGGTTTTTCCACGTTGCCCGGCCTCACCCGGCATGGTCTTTGCTGTATTTTGAGGCATGGGATGGAGCAAGTTATGCACATCGACTGGCAAAATTACCGGCCGGGGAAGTTTTACGATGAATTGATCGAAGCGCCCGGCCAGCCGCGTCCCGACGCGCGGGTGCTGGCGGCCTATCTGTCGTCGTTGTCCGGCGCCGAAATCAAGGCCCGCAAGGCGGCGGCCGAACTGGCCATCCGGGTCATGGGCATCACCTTCACGGTCTACAGCGAGGGCGGCAACATCGACCGGCAATGGCCCTTCGACATCGTTCCCCGCATCCTGCCCGCCGATGAATGGCGGCGCACCGAGGCGGGACTCCGGCAGCGCCTGACCGCGCTCAATTGTTTCATCGACGACGTCTACAACAAGCAGCGCATCTTCAAGGCCGGCATCGTACCGAACGAACTGCTGGCCACCTCGCGCAACTACCGCAGCCAGTGCGTGGGCATGCAGCCGCGCCACGGCGTGTGGGCGCACATCTGCGGCTCCGATCTCGTGCGCGACGCCGACGGCACGCTGTACGTGCTGGAGGACAATCTGCGCGTGCCCTCCGGCGTCTCCTACATGATCGAGAACCGCAACATCACCAAGCGGGTCCTGCCGGAGTTGTTCGCCGATCAGAATATTCTGCCGGTGGACGATTACCCCGAACGCCTGTTCGACATGCTCGCCTCGCTGTCGCCGCGCCCGCAGGACAAGCCCGAAATCGTCGTGCTGACGCCCGGCATTTACAATTCGGCCTACTTCGAGCACGCCTTCCTGGCGCGCGAGATGGGCGTGGAACTGGTCGAGGGCGGCGATCTCGTCGCCGGCGATGATGATTGCGTCTACATGCGCACCATCGCCGGCCTGGCGCGGGTGGACGTGATCTATCGCCGCATCGACGATCTGTTCCTTGATCCGGAGACCTTCAATCCCGAGTCGCAGCTCGGCGTGCGCGGGCTGATGCGCGCCTGGCGCAAGGGCAACATTGCGCTGGCCAACGCCCCGGGCGCGGGCGTGGCCGACGACAAGGTCATCTACCACTATGTGCCGAAGATGATCAAATATTACCTGAGCGAGGAACCGATCCTCCCGAACGTGCCCACCTGGCTGTGCGCCAATGACACGGAGCGCCAGCACGTGCTGGCCCATCTCGATCAACTGGTGGTGAAGCCCGCCAACGAATCCGGCGGTTATGGCATGCTCATCGGCCCGCAGGCCAGCCGGCGCAAGCTGGCCGAATTCAGGAAACTCATCCACGCCGACCCGCGCAACTACATCGCCCAGCCGCTGCTCATGCTGTCGACCGCGCCGACGCTGTGCGGCAACCGGCTGGAACCGCGTCACATCGACTTGCGGCCGTTCATCCTGCAGGGCCGCGGCACCCATGTCACCGCCGGCGGCCTGACGCGCGTGGCCCTGGTGAAGGGATCCTACGTGGTCAATTCCTCGCAGGGCGGCGGCAGCAAGGACACCTGGGTCGTGGCCGGATAAGAGCGCATTTCCATCATGCTTTCACGCGTCGCTGAACGGATGTACTGGACCGGGCGTTACATGGAGCGCGCGGAGAACATGGCGCGGCTCATCAGCGCAAACACGCGCATGGCGCTGGACTCGCCGCGCGAAGTCCCGGCGCCGTGGCAATCCATGGTGCAGATTCTGGGTCTGGATCGATATTACAACGAGCATTATGGCGCCGCCGATGAACGCCATGTGGTGCGCTTCCTGATGGCGGACGCCGGCAATCCATCATCGATTGTGTCCTCGCTTGCACAGGCCCGCGAGAACGCGCGAACCACGCGCGAGATCCTGCCCAATGAGGCGTGGGAACAGATCAACGACGCCTACTGGCACGCCCGCGAGCACGCGACCCGCGCCCTGCCCCGCAATCATCGCGAACCTTTTTTGACCGGGATCGTGCGCACCTGCCAGCTGCTGAACGGCCTGCTGGCCGGCGCGATGAGCCATGACGACGCCTATCAGTTCGTGTTGCTGGGCCAGAATCTGGAGCGCGCCGACATGACCACGCGTGTCCTCGATCTGGGTGTCGTGGGCATGACGGAACTGGTCCGCACCACCCGGGCCGGCAAAACCCCGACGGCGTTCGCCAATCTGGCCTGGCTCAGCGTGCTGTCCTGTCTCTCCGGCTACCATATGTACCATCAGCACGTGCAGACGGGCGTCAAGGGCCAGGAGGTGATGCAGTTCCTGCTGCACGACTCGCGCTTCCCGCGCGCCGTGGCCCACTGCCTCGCGGCCCTGCAGGATGGGGTGACCCGCCTGCCGCGGCATGAACAACCGCTGCAGGCCGTCACCGCCATGACCAAACAATTGTTGGGAATCGAGGTCGCGCCGCTGTTGAAGCAGAGGCTGCGCACCTGCATGGATAATCTGCAACAGGCCCTGGATCGAATTCACACGGCCATAGAAACCAACTGGTTCCGCACCACCGCCTGAGGCAAAACTGGCGCGAGGGACTGCCGTGTAAATTAATGTGTTGCGGTGGTCAGTTCGCGGACATGCTCGCCACCGGCGCCGGCGAGATTCAAGGGCGGCAGCTTGCGGAAGGCCTCCGCCAATCCGCTTTCCCATGACTTTTTCAAGTCGCGCAGATAGGGGCTGTCATGGTTCAGGCGGACATGCTCGCCGGTCCGCAGGCTGCCGGCCCGGTAAATCAGGAGATCGATGGGCGGCCCGACGGTGACGTTGCTGCGCATGGTCGAATCCATCGATACCAGCGCGCACAGTGCCGCCTGTTCGAGGCTGGTCTCGGTGCTGATGATGCGATCGAGAATCGGCTTGCCGTATTTGCTCTCGCCGATCTGCAGGTATGGCGTCGCGTCAGAGGCGCTGATGTGATTGCCCTCGGGGTAGATCAGCAGAAGCGCGTGCGATTCGCTGCCGATCTGGCCGCCGAGGATGAAACTGGCTTCAAAGGTGGTGCCGCCGCCGGTCAGGCGCGTCTGCTGGTCGCGGCTGATTGCGCCGAGATAATCCGCGGCTGCATGCATGTCGCTCATGGTCATCAGATTGTGTTCCCAGCCCTCGCGGATGTCGCGTTGCAGGCGCGCCACCACGCCCTGGGTGGTGGCAAGATTGCCTGCGGAGAGCAGCACGAACTGGCGATCGCCATCGCGGCCGAAGGTGTGCATCTTGCTGTAGGTGCTGACCTGATCGATACCCGCGTTTGTGCGCGAGTCAGAAGTAAACACCAGCCCCGTCTTGACCTGGGCAGCCAGACAATAAGTCATTTGTGGTGTCCTGGTTTTTTTCCGTTGGGCCAGAGTAGGGCCTGCCCCCGAGCCGGGTCAAGGGCGTCCCTTCCAAAGCTGTTTAAAAAGTCCTTCCATGGAACTTTTTCAACTCGAAAAGCAAAAGGCATGGTTTTTACTTTTCACCGTTTCCCAACAACGTCAAGTCGTTGGAAAACGGCAGTACCTCCTTGTACCACATGGCAACTTATGGAAAAAGTTGTGGGTTCGGCACGTTCATGACGCGCCGCATCAAACGGGGTCTGGACGAAGCTGCGGCGCACCTTCCAGCCATCGCCAGGCGATGGCGAACGCCAGCACGCACAGGAGGCTCGCGGCGGTGAAGGTCCACACCGGACCCCGCCCTTCCCAGAGATAGCCGCTGCTCAGTGCGCCGGCGGCGCCGCCGACGCCGTAGGCGACGCTGCTGTAAAGGGCCTGGCCGCGGCCCTGGTGGCGGCCGGTGAAATAACGGTGGATGAACTGCACCGCCGCCACGTGCTGCATGCCAAACGAGATCGCGTGCAGCAATTGCGCCAGCACCAGCACGAAGAGCCACTGGACGAAACCGGCGATCAAAAGCCAGCGCACGGTGGTGGCGGCGATGCTGAGCAGCATGAGCAGGCGCAGCGGCATCCATGGCAGCAGCCGGTGCATGACGAGGAACAGCAACACCTCCGCCGCCACGCCCAGGGCCCACAACTGCCCGACCACGCCGCGGGCATAGCCGTGCTCCTCCAGATAGATGGTGTAGAAGTTGTAATAAGGCCCGTAGCTCACCTGGGTCAGCAGACAGACAGCCAGCAGGGCCGCAACTTTGGGCTGGCCGAGCACGCGAGCGAGGTGCATGCGCGCCGGCCGGGGATGCGGAACCCTCCGATCCGGCGTATACAGGCTCATCACGGTGGCAGCGGCCAGCAATCCCACCAATACCGCCGGCAGCGGCGTCAAACCGGTACGTTCGAAGATCCATCCCAAGGCGACGACGGTGACAATGAAACTGATGGAACCCCAGACGCGGATGCGGGTGTAGGCCTCCGTCGAGTCACCGAGATGGTTGAAGGTTACCGCCTCGAATTGCGGCAGCGAGGCGCTCCAGAGGAAACCGAACACCAACATCACCACCAGCGCCGGTGCGTAGGTTGTGATCCACAGCATCGGCAGGAAACTCACCAGCGACAGCAGGAAACTCACGCGCACCACCCGCATCCGTCCGCCATGGTGATCGGCGATCCAGCCCCACAGCGTCGGCGAAACGATGCGCCCCGCGACCAGCGCGCCGGTCAGCAGGCCGATCTGCGCCGGCGTGCAGCCCAGCAGTTTGAAATAGGGATTGAGATACGGCACCAGCGCGCCGATGACGGCGAAGTAGGCGAAGTAGCCGCCGGACAGCCTCCAGTAAGGCACCCCCGAATGACGCAACATCAGCGCTTGGGCGTGGCGGGAACTACCGGTGTCGGCGAACGAACGTCAAGATTCTGGGCGCGGTGGCGCAGGGCATGATCCATCAGCACCAGCGCCAGCATGGCCTCGGCAATCGGCGTGGCGCGGATGCCGACGCAGGGGTCGTGGCGCCCGTGCGTCGCCACCTCCACCGGATTGCCCCGCGCGTCGATGCTGCGCCCCGGCAGACGGATGCTGGACGTCGGCTTCAGCGCGATGCTGACGAGAATGTCCTGGCCGCTGGAAATGCCGCCGAGAATGCCGCCGGCGTTGTTGCCGAGAAAACCTTCCGGCGTCATTTCATCGCGGTGCTGCGTGCCCTTGTGTTCGACGGCGGCGAAACCGGCGCCGATCTCCACCGCCTTGACGGCGTTGATGCCCATCATCGCCTTCGCGATGTCGGCATCCAGCCGATCGAACACCGGTTCGCCCCAGCCCGGCGGCACGTTGCTGGCCACGACGTTGATGCGCGCGCCAATGGAATCGCCCTCCTTGCGCAGCGCGTCCATGAACGCTTCCAGCTCGGGGACACGCGCCGGATCCGGACAGAAAAATGGATTGTCATCAACGGCGCTCCAATCCCGGCGTTCCAGTTTGATCGGCCCCAGTTGCGCCAGATAACCGCGGACCTGCACGCCGTATTTCTCGCGCAGGTATTTCTTGGCGATGCCCGCTGCCGCCACGCGCATGCAGGTCTCGCGCGCCGAGGCGCGGCCGCCGCCGCGGTAATCGCGGAAGCCGTACTTCTGATTGTAGGTGTAATCGGCGTGACCGGGACGGAAGCGATCGAGAATGTTGTCGTAATCCTTTGACTTCTGATCGGTGTTCTCGATCAACAGTCCAATCGGCGTGCCGGTGGTTTTGCCCTGGAACACTCCCGACAGGATGCGCACCCTGTCATCTTCGTGCCGCTGCGTGGTGTGGCGCGACTTGCCCGGTTTGCGCCGATCCAGATCGTGCTGCAGATCCTCCTCGCTCAAGGCGAGGCCGGGCGGGCAGCCGTCCACGATACAGGCGTACGCCGGCCCGTGGCTCTCGCCGCAGGTGGTGAGCGTGAACAGTTTGCCGATGGTGTTACCTGACATGGCGCTATTGTAGCGACATAAGCATATTCCGGCGAAATCTTCGCCGGTTTACGAGGATCGGTCGCCGCCGAAGTGTTCGCGCAGTTGCGCGGCGGTGAGCAGGAACACGCCGTCGCCGCCGCGTTCAAACTCGAACCACATGAACGGCACCTTCGGATAACGCGCCAAGAGAACCTCCTGCCGGTCGCCCACCTCCACGATCAATGCCCCGTGTTCGTTCAAGCGGGCGGCGGATTCATGCAGGATGCGGATGACGACGGCCAGCCCTTCGTCACCCGCGGCCAAACCCAGGGCCGGTTCGTGCTGGTATTCGCGCGGCAAACCGGCAACGTCTTCCGCGGGAACGTAAGGTGGATTGCTGATGATCAAGTCATAACGCTGCCGCGGGACGTCACGGTACAGATCCGATTTGATCATGCGCAGGCGATCCCCCACCGCGTACCGCTCGACGTTGATCGCGGCCACCGCCAGCGCCTCCGGCGAGATATCGGTGGCGTCAACCCGCGCTTCAGGAAAGGCCAGCGCGCAGGCCACTGCGATGCAGCCGCTGCCGGTGCAGAGTTCCAGGATGCGACGCACGCGGCTGCCGTCCACCCACGGCGCAAAACCCTGTTCGATCAATTCCGCAATCGGCGAGCGCGGTACCAACACGCGTTCGTCGACGTAAAACTCCAGACCCGCGAACCACGCCTTGCGCAGCAGATAGGCGGCCGGTTTGCGGGTGGCGATCCGCTTGCGCAACAGCGCGCGCAGGCGTTGGAGCGTGTTTTTGTCCAGTGGCTCGTCCAGCCGGGCGCCGCCGTAATCGAAGGGCAGATCGAGCGCCCCCAGCACCAGATACACCGCCTCCTCGCGGGCGTTGCGGGTGCCGTGGCCGTAGCTCAGGCCCGCGTATTCAAACTTGGATTCGGCCCAATGGACCAGTTCGCGCGGCGTCAATGGGCCATGACGCCGGGTATTTTTTTGAAATCGATGGCGTCGATCTGTTCGGGGGCCAGATACTGCCGCGCATACTTGAGATAGACCTGTTCATGGATGAACACGTCGAACAAATCCGCGTCGATATGATGTTCCAGTTTCATGCGGCCGAGGATCGTGAGCGCCTGCGACAGCGGCATCGGTTTTTTGTAGGGGCGATCCTTGGCGGTCAGCGCCTCGAAGATGTCGGCGATCGCCACCATGCGCGCCGGGATCGACATCTGTTCGCGCGTCAGTTTGTTGGGATAACCGGTGCCGTCCATTTTTTCATGATGCCCGCCGGCATACTCCGGCACCCGCCGCAGATGTTTTGGATAAGGCAGTGACTGCAGCATTTTGATGCTGACGCTGACGTGGTTGTTGATGATCTGCCGTTCCTCGAAATTCAGCGTGCCGCGGCTGATGTGCAGGTTGTAAACCTCGTTGTCCGACAGAAAGGGTTTGTCGTTACCATCCTCCCGCCAGCGGTAGGCGGCGATGCGATTGACGCGCTCCTTGTCTTCCTCGGAGAGAAACTCGCCGCCCTTGTTGCAGCGATGGAGAAATTCGCGATCGTCGGCGTATTGCTTCAGCAGCCGCCGGTATTCGGGATCGGTATCCACCTCCGCATCGGCGCCGAAGCGGGCCTGCAACCGGCGCAGCAGCGCGGCGATCTCGGCGTCGCGTCTCAATATTTCAAAGCGGGTGTCAATCTCCTTGATGCGGTCGAAAATCGTCTCCAGTTTGGTGGACTTGTCGACCACGAATTCCGGCGTGGTGATCTTGCCGCAGTCGTGCAGCCATGCGGCGACATTCAGTTCATAGCGCTCCTCCTCCGTCATGGCGAAATCCGCCAGCGGACCCTGCCTCGTGTTGCAGACCGCCTCGGCCAGCATGTCGGTCAGCACCGGCACGCGCCGGCAGTGCCCCGCAGTGTAGGGTGATTTTTCGTCAATCGCGTTGGCGACCAGCTGGATCATGGAATCGAACAACTGTTTCTGCGCCTCTATCAGTTGTTTGTTGGTGATGGCCACCGCCGCCATCGAGGCCAGCGATTCCACCAGCTTTTGATCGTGCTGGGTAAACGAGACCGCATCCGAGCCATCGGGTTCGCGCTTGTTCAGGAGCTGCAGCACGCCGATGACCTCATTCTCATGATTGGTCATCGGCACGGTGAGAAAGGATTTTGAACGGTAGCCGGTCTTCTGATCGAAGGTGCGAGTCCCGGAAAAATCGAATTCCTTGCTGGCGTAGGCGTCCTTGATGTTGATGGTGCGGCGGCTCAGGGCCGCGCTGGCGGCGACCATTTTCATGTTGGGATTGCCCGCGTCGTCGTACAAGGGCAGCGGCGGGAAGGGAATGGGCTTGCCGCTGGTGCCGCCCATGCGAAAGTTGAGGCTGGCGGTGTGCATGATTTCGAATTTCAGGCGTCGATCCTCGGTGACCGAATACAGCGTGCCGCCATCCGCGCTGGTGAAGCGCTCCGCCTGCTCCAGGATCATCTCCAGCAGCCGGTCGTGATTCTTCTCGGCCGAGAGGGCGATGCCAATGGCCGTCAGTTCTTGCAGCAGTTGCAGAGAATGGGTGGTGGTGGTCATCAATTTCAGCCGTCGATTAGACAAATTTTAGCCGGATTCCGACCCTACTGCCATGCAAAACAGCATGTTGCGGTGCGATCAGCGTCGCAAACAGAACTTTTTCGATGTAAAAAGCTGAATTGTCACCAACCTGTCAACGGACGTTCGCCGGCCTGTCACAGCGTTGGGGCAGTATGGCCGTCACATGCTCCGCGTGGAGAACAACCGATGACCTCAGCAGAAATTCGCGGTCATTTCAGCACGCGTCACATCTTTTCCAACCACCGATTGTCAAACCACCCCGATTTCCTCTATCGATCCCTGGATCGGCTCTGCCGCTTGGATCACCTGGATCGTCTCTATCAGCAACTACCCCCCGGATTGGAAGGCGAGGCCTTTCTCCGGCAGGCGCTGGAACTGCTCGACATCCGGCCGCGCATTTTGAGCGGGCGGATCGATGACATTCCGGCCGGCGGGCCGGTCATCGTCGTCGCCAATCATCCCTTCGGCGGCCCCGAGGCGCTGCTGCTGGCGCAGATGCTGCTGAAGATCCGCCCTGATGTGCGCATGATGGCCAATTACCTCCTGCGGCAAATCACGGAAATCCGGGATTATCTGATTGACGTGGATCCCTTCGGGGGAGGAACGTCGGCCCGCAGAAACGCGGCGCCGTTGCGCCGCTGCCTGCGCTGGTTGCAGGCCGGCGGCCTGCTGCTGACCTTTCCATCGGGCACGGTATCGCATCTGCAATGGCGTTCCGGAAAGATTATCGATCCGCCGTGGGATCCGTCCATCGGACGTCTCGTGCAGTTGAGCCAGGCCAGCGTGGTGCCGGTGTACATCCACGGCCACAACCGGCTTCACTTCCAGCTCCTGGGCCTGCTGCACCCGCTGCTGCGCACCGCCCTGCTGCCGCGCGAATTCGCGGCCCGCACCGGTCGGCGCATTGAACTGCGCATCGGCGCACCCATCGCGTACGCCGGCATGAAACGGCTGCCGGACAAGACCACACTCATTGAACATCTGCGCCTGCGCACCGAGCTGCTGGGCCAGATGAGCCAGACTGCTTCCTCCGGCGCGGCCGTTGAGCCGCCTTTACCGCGACGTGCGATCCCCTTAATCCTCGCGCCCGCACCATCGTTGCTCAAGGCGGAGATGGACGCCCTGCCGGAGGAGCAGATCCTGATTCGCAACAAGGAATGGCGGGTCGCCTGCGCGCCCGCGCGGCAAATCCCCTGGTTGTTGCAGGAGATTGGGCGGCTGCGCGAGCTGACGTTCCGGAGCGTCGGCGAGGGCACCGGCAAGCCCGCGGACATCGATCTGTATGACGCCTATTACCAGCACCTCATCGTCTGGAACGAGGCCTCCGGTCAGGTGGCCGGCGGTTACCGGCTGGGCGTCGTGGCCGACATCCTGCGGCACTACGGCGTGCGCGGCCTCTACACCCATTCCCTGTTTGAATTCAAGCGGCCGCTGCTCGGCCAGCTGGCGACGGCCGTCGAGTTGGGCCGCTCGTTCGTGCGGCCGGAATTTCAGAAGAGCTTCGCGCCCCTGTTTCTGTTGTGGCGCGGGATCGGGGAATTCATCATCCGCCGGCCGCAGTGCCACCGCCTGTTCGGCCCCGTCAGCATCAGCAACGATTATCACTGGCTGTCGCGCCTGCTCATCGTGAAGCACCTGCACACGCGGCATTACGAACGGGAATTGTCCCGCTGGGTGCGGCCACGCCGCCCATTCAAGCCATTGCGTATGGGGCCCTGGCGGGAAGCCATCATCTCACCGGGCCTGGACGATCTGGACGTGATCGCAGACATGGTGCGCGGCATCGAGACGGACGGCAAGGAGCCTCCCATTCTGCTGCGCCAGTATCTGAAGCTGGGCGGGCAATTGCTCGGATTCAATGTCGATCCGGAGTTCGGGAATACGCTGGACGGCCTGATCCTGGTCGATCTGCGCCGCACCGATGCCCGCCTTTTGGAGCGCTACATGGGTCAGCGGGGCGCGCGCGACTTTCTCGCGTTCCACCGCTCACGGCCCGCCGCCACGACACGCCAGGCGGCGTGACCGGCGGGGCTCAGGACGCCATGGTTGCGAACATGGCGTTCAAACGGCGGACAAAGCCCGCCGGGTCGCTGAGCCTGCCGCCCTCGGCCAGCAAGGCCTGATCGAATAATATCCTCGCCCAGTCGCCGAAACGCGTTTCATCCTCGATTTTGCCAAGATGTTTGATCAGCGCGTGCTCCGGGTTGATCTCCAGGATGGGTTTGGCGGCGGCGATGTTCTGCCCCACGGCCTTGAGCAGGCGTTCCAGATTGCCGCCCATGTCCTGGCTGTCCGCCACCAGGCAGGCGGGTGAGTCGGTCAGGCGGCGGGTGACGCGCACGTCCTTGGTTTCGTTATCCAGCGTCTTGCGCAGCCGGCCCAGCAGGTCTTTCAGTTCGCGGGTTTCGCCCTGCCGTTCCTTCTTCTCCTCCTCCGTCTCCAGCCTGCCGAGATCCAGATCGCCCTTGCTCACGGATTTGAGCGGCCTGCCCTTGAACTCGGTCAGGTGCATGACCACCCACTCATCCACCGGATCGGACATCAGCAACACCTCGATGCCCTTTTTGCGGAACACCTCCAAATGCGGACTGCTGCGCGCGGTGGCGGCGTCATTCGCGGCCAGATAGTAGATGGCGTCCTGCGCCTCCGGCATGCGGGAGACATAGTCCGACAGCGCCACGGTCTGCCCCTCGCCGGGGTGGAGCGTGCTTTCGTAACGCAGCAGGCCGGCCAGCGTCTCGCGATTGTCCGCGTCCTCGGCGATGCCCTCCTTCAGCACCCGGCCGAATTCCTTCCACAGCGTCTTGTAGTCCTCCCTGCCCGCCAGACTTTCAATGAGCCCCAGGATCTTCTTCACCGAGGCGGCACGGATGGTGTCGATGGTCTTGTTCCGCTGCAGCAACTCCCGTGAGACATTGAGCGGCAAATCATTTGAATCGACAATGCCGCGTACGAAGCGGAGATAACGCGGCAGCAGTTGCTCGGCGTCGTCCATGATGAATATGCGCCGCACGTACAATTTCACGCCGTGGCGGGCCTCGCGATCCCACAAATCGAACGGCGCGTGCGACGGAATGTAAAAGAGCGTGGTGTATTCGAGCCTGCCTTCGGTGCGGGTGTGCACGTGCGCCAGCGGCTTTTCGAAATCGTGCGCGATGTGCTTGTAGAACTCGTCGTAGTCCCCGGCCGTGACTTCCTTCTTGTTGCGCGCCCACAAGGCCGTGGCGCGGTTGACGGTCTCCCATCCGGTCTTGTCCTTGCCCTCCTCCGGCATGCGGATGGGCAGGGCGATATGATCGGAATATCTGCGGATGATGTCCCGCAGGCGCCAGCCGTTTAGATAATCCTTGAATTCGT
The DNA here is from genome assembly GCA_035501935.1 of Gammaproteobacteria bacterium. NCBI lineage: Bacteria > Pseudomonadati > Pseudomonadota > Gammaproteobacteria > Gammaproteobacteria bacterium. The sequence continues at coordinate 27,680 of DATJVC010000004.1, forward strand.
CCTTGAGATGCAGCACGACCTCCGTGCCGCGTTTCTTGCGCAATACGCCCTGGACGGTGTACTCACCCAAACCGTCGGATTCCCAGCGCACGCCCTGCTCGGCGGGCTGACCCGCCCGCCGGCTGGTGACCGTGACCTTTCCGGCCACGATGAACGCCGAATAAAATCCCACGCCGAACTGGCCGATCAATTGGGTGTCCTGCTGTTTGTCGCCGGTCAGATTCTTGAAAAACTCGCGCGTACCGGAGCGGGCCAGGGTGCCGAGATTGCCGATCATCTCCTCGCGCGACATGCCGATGCCGTTATCACGGACGGTGATGGTTTTCTGCTGCTCGCTGTACTCCACCTGAATGTTGAGTTCGCTGTCGCCCTCGTACAGGCCATCGTTGCCCAGCGCCTCGAACCGCAGCTTCTCGGCCGCATCCGAGGCGTTGGAAACGAGTTCGCGCAGGAAAATCTCCGGGTGGCTGTACAACGAATGGATGACGAGATCCAGCAGCGCCTTGGTTTCGGATTGAAATCCGAGGGTCTCTTTGTTTACGTCCACACTGCTCATGGCTGTTTCATCCTCCGCAATGGCTTTTCCTTGACATGGATTGATCCCGTATAGTTGGGGCATGATCCTGCGAATTTCAATATCTTCGCACAGACCGCCGCCATGAGTACCCGCCCGCCTGCCAGCGCAGCAACCACCATCGAGCATACGCCAGTCATGCGCCAGTATCTGGCCTTCAAGGCGAAACATCCCGACCTGCTGCTGCTTTACCGCATGGGCGATTTCTACGAATTGTTCTACGACGACGCCCGCAGGGCGGCACAGCTGCTGGGAATAGCGCTGACTTCGCGCGGACAGTCGGCGGGTGAACCCATCCCGATGGCCGGCGTACCGGCGCATGCCGTGGATCAATACCTGGTCAAACTCATCCGCCTGGGTGAGTCCGTGGTCATTTGCGAACAGGTGGGCGACCCGGCATTGAGCAAGGGTCCCGTTGAGCGGCAGATCACCCGCATCGTGACGCCCGGCACGGTGACCGATGAGGCGCTGCTGGAGGCGCATCGGGACAATCTTCTGCTCGCAGTGTACGCCGCGGGCGGCGGGATCGGCTGCGCCGCGCTGGATCTCGGCAGTGGACGCTTTTCCCTCATGCAATGCGAAAGCGCCGATACATTTGCCGACGAACTGGAAAGGCTGAAACCCGCGGAAATACTGTTGCCGGAGTCCTCGCCGCTCAAGGAAAAACTTTCAACCTGGCGCGGCGTCAGCGTGAAACCGCCGTGGTATTTCGACGCCGACACCGCGCGGCGGGCGTTGATGCAGCAGTTCGGCGTGGCCGATCTGGCCGGCCTGGGCTGCGAGCAGGTGCCGCTGGCGGTGACGGCGGCGGGCTGCCTGTTGCAGCACGCCCGCGACACGCAATGCGCGGCCCTGCCGCACCTGCAGGCGCCGCATGTTGAACAGCGCCGCGATTGCCTCATCCTTGATGCCGCCAGCCGCAGAAATCTCGAAGTCGACGAGAGCCTCGCCGGCCGCCGGGAGCACACCCTCTCTCATTTGATGGACAGCGCCGTCACGCCCATGGGCAGCCGCTGGTTGCGACGCTGGATTAGCCAGCCGCTGCGCGATCAGGACATCCTGCGCGCGCGGCACGACGCCATTGCCTGCCTGTTGGAATGGGCACGGCACGAACGTCTGCGTGAACTCTTGAAACCGATCGGCGACATGGAGCGCATCCTGGCAAGGATCGCGCTGTTGACGGCGCGACCGAGAGATCTCGTCCAACTGCGCGCGGCACTGGCGCAACTTCCCGCGTTACAGGCATCGATGCAGGAACTGGACAGCCCCCGCCTGCGTGATCTCTCGGCGCGGCTGCGGTGCTTTCCGGAACTCCATGACCTGCTGCGGCATGCACTGGTGGAATCGCCGCCGGTGTGGCTGCGTGACGGCGGCGTCATCGCGCCGGACTACGACGCGGAGTTGGATGAATTACGCCGGCTCGGCGCGAATGCCGGCGACACGCTCGCCGAGATGGAGTTGCGCGAACGCATCGCGACCGGCATCGCCAATCTGCGGGTGGGTTACAACCGGGTGCATGGCTACTATATCGAGGTCAGCCGCGCCCAGGGCGCGAACGTGCCGGCGCGTTATTCCCGACGCCAGACACTGAAATCCGTCGAACGTTACATCACCCCGGAATTGCAGGAACTGGAGCAGCGGGTGTTGAGCGCCGGCGGGCGGGCGCTGGCCCGCGAAAAAATCCTGTACGAAGAGTTGCTGCGCAAATTGCAGGACCATCTGCCCGCACTGCAGGGCTGTGCGGCGGCGCTGGCCGAATTGGACACGCTGGCCGCTTTTGCCGAGCGTGCCGCGACGCTTAATCTCTCCCGTCCTGAACTGTTTGCGGAGGCGGGTGTCACCATCCGCGCGGGCCGTCATCCGATGGTGGAGCACTGCGGCGGCGAACCCTTCATTCCCAACGATCTCACCCTGAATGACGCGCGCCGGCTGCTCATCATCACCGGCCCGAACATGGGCGGCAAATCCACCTACATGCGCCAGACCGCGCTCGTCGTACTGCTGGCGCACGCCGGCAGCTTCGTACCCGCGGCGGGCGCCAGTATCGGCCCCATCGATCGCATCTTCACCCGTATCGGCGCCACCGATGATCTGGCCGCCGGCCGCTCCACGTTCATGGTGGAGATGATCGAGACGGCGCAGATCCTGCGCCAGGCGACACGACAGAGCCTGGTGCTGGTGGATGAGATCGGACGCGGCACCAGCACCTACGACGGACTGGCGCTGGCCTGGGCCACCGCCGAGGCGCTGGGGCGCGACGTGGGCGCATTCACGCTGTTCGCCACCCATTACTTCGAACTGACCGCGCTGACCGAGTTGATCCCGCAGGCGGCGAACGTGCATCTCGACGCCGTTGAGCACCAGGATCGCATTGTCTTCCTGCGCGCGGTCAAGGAGGGGCCCGCCAGCCGCAGCTACGGCCTGCAGGTCGCCTCACTGGCCGGCGTGCCGGCGCCGGTCATCGCCCGCGCGCGGGCCTATCTGCACGATCTGGAGAATCACCCGCGCACCGCGCCGGAAGCACCAAAGCAGGCCACGTTGCTGCCCCACACCCATCCTGTCTTGGCGGCGCTGATGCATCTCAAGCCCGATGATTTGAGCCCGCGCGAGGCACTCGAGGCAATCTACCGCCTGCGCGGGTTGCTGGATAAATCCTGACCGGCGCCCCTGCGCCATCATTTTCATTGGCGGGGCTTGGGACTATAATTATTTTCCTTCGTTACTCTGGAACCGCGAGAATAATCATGACATTTGTCGTCACTGAAAGCTGCATCAAGTGCAAATACACCGATTGCGTGGAGGTCTGCCCGGTGGATTGTTTTCACGAAGGCCCCAACATGCTGGTGATCGACCCCGACGAATGCATCGATTGCACGCTCTGCGAACCCGAGTGTCCGGTCAACGCCATCGTTTCCGAGGATGATTTGCCCGACAATCAGCAGGAATTCCTGAAGCTGAACGCTGAATTGTCAAAGACCTGGCCGGTCATCAACGAGGTCAAGGACGCGCCGGCCGACGCCGACAAGTGGAAAGACGTCAAGGACAAGCGGCAACATTTGGAACGCTGATCCCGCTGTTCTTCCCCGAATTAATTGAAGGGGGGATTCCATGTCATCCTGGTTGCGGATGTTGTCCCTCCTCCCCTTGCTCGCCCCAGTAACGGCGTCGTACGCCGAGGTGTACAAATGGGTGGACGAACAGGGCAAGGTGCACTACGGCGATCATCCTGGTAATGCCCGGAGCCAGCCGGTCCAAATCCAAGCCGCACCGCAGCCGGACCCGGACTCCGCTGAACGCAGGGAAAAAAGCCAGAAGCTGTTGAACGAATACTCCGATGATCAGACGGAACAGAAGAAACAGCAGGAGTCCAGGGAGAAGGAGGCGGCGCAGCGCAAGGTTAATTGCGAACTGGCGAAAAAAAATCTGGACACGTACGAACACGCGGCCACCCTCTACACCACGGACAAAGACGGGGAACGCCACAACCTGACCGACGATGAGTATAAAAAAGCCATCGAAACCAGCCACGCCAACGTAAAAAAGTGGTGTGATGAATAATCGCGGCTGTCCTGGTGGTCTTTTTTCCCAATCCGACAAGTGCCTTCTTAAAAAGTGATGTCACCGGTGTCCTGAATGCCGGTTCATGGATCCAGGCGGCGATCTGCGCGCCGTGGAGGCAAATTAAATTTTGGTAATGTTCTGAATCGGTTGCGGATATCGGGTCAAAATACCAAGTCTCGCGAACCCTGCGAGATGATTTTTCAACCATAGACATTTAAGGAGATCCATTATGACCATCCGCAAATTCATCCTGGCGATCATGACCGGCCTGTTTTTGGTCAGCACCGGCGCCATGGCCGCCGATACGCACAAGTGCAAAAAAGGCAAGGTCTGGGATGCGGACAAGAAGCACTGTGTAGTCGAGAAAAAGTAATTCAGGCTGCAAGTTGTTGCGTAAATAGAGGAGGGCCATCCGCCCTCCTCTTTTTTTGCCGGCGATAATCAGGAGTACGTTCATTTTTCCCCGCCATGCGTTGCGTGTGAGCTTGTACGCCGCCCCAGGTGCCCGCGTATTTTTTGATTTCCAGGTTCGGTGTTAGGATTTGACGCGCGGGAGGCTCTGAGTCCGATCAGAGGTTCCCCGATGATGCAACCCATTCCCACGCACGGACAGGCGCATGCGGAAAAAATTCTGGACCAGCGACTGGTTTGCCGGCCTTGCGGTATCGGTGGTGTTTGTCGTCCTGTACTGGATGCAGCCCCCATTCGTGGAATCACTGGAGCGCACCGCCTACGACTTCGGGGTGCGGGCGTCGACCCAGCAGCCCAGCAGCCAGATCGCAGTCATTGCCATCGACGACAACAGCATCACCAACATCGGACGCTGGCCGTGGCCACGCAACATCATCGCCGAGTTGATCGACCGTCTGGCCAAGGCGGGCGCCAAGGTCATCGCCAATATGGTGCTGTATACCGAACCGCAGATCGACCCCGGATTGACCCACATCAATGAATTGCTGGCCCTTTATGATTCGAAGGGATTGTCCAAAAGCAACGATGCCACCGTCGCCGAGCTGGGCAAAAAACTCAAGACGGCCCAGGAAGACCTCGACAAGGACAAGAAACTCGCCGATGCCATTGGCCGTGCCGGCAATGTCGTGCTGGGCATGCAATTCATTCCCGGACAGCCGCTGGGCAAGGCGGACAAGCCGACGCCGGATTACATCGCGAAGAACGCCCTGCCGGACAAAAAGGTGCTGCCCGGCAAGGATGACGACGAGCCGCTTTTTGCCAGCCAGCTGTTCGCGCCCATCCCGGACATCGGCAGCAAGGCCGCGGCCATCGGGCATCTCAATCAGGATCCGGATTCTGACGGCGGATTGCGCAAGGAGCCGCTGATTTTCAATTATTTCGATCATTACTATCCCTCGTTTGCGCTCGCTGTCGCCGCGCGGACCCTCAATCTTGCACCGGGCGAGATCGAACTGGTCAAGGGCGATCACGTCGGGATCGGCAAGCTCTTGATCAAGACCAATCCGGAATCAGAGATGTACACGTTCTTCTACAAGGACCAGGGCGACAAACCGGCCTTCAAGATCGATTCGTTCTACGATGTGTACTACAACAAGATCCCGCTGGAAAATTACAAGGACAAGGTGGTGTTGATAGGCCCCACCGCCTTTGGTGTCGGTGAAACCTTTCCAACGCCGATCTCCAAGGGCATGGCACCGGTCGTGGTTCTCGCCCATACCGTCTCCAGCATCCTCAATGAAAACTTCTTCATCACCCCGTCCTGGGCGCCCCTCGTCCAGTTCCTGATCCTGATCGGGGTGGCGGCCTATCTCATCGCCGCCCTGCCGCGGCTGCCGGCCGGTCCGGCGGCGGGCGCGACCGGGGCATTCCTGGTTCTGCTCTTGGCCGTCAGCTTCATCTCCATGAAGGCCGGAGGGATGTGGCTGCAGACGATGCTCCCATCCCTGTTTCTGGTCTGCGGGCACCTGCTGCTCACCACCAAACGGTTCCTGGTCGCGGAAAAGGGCAAGATGAAGGCCGACACCGAATCGGCCGAGAGCAACCGGCAATTGGGACTCTCGTTGCAGCAGTCCGGTCAGTTGGACATGGCCTTCGAGCGATTCCGCCGTCTGCCGATGGACGATTCCGTCATGGAACTGCTGCTCAACCTCGCCGGTGATTTCGAACGCAAACGACAGTTCAACAAGGCCAACTCCGTTTATACGACCATGGCGCAATACAACAAGAAGTTCCGCGACCTGGAGATGCGCATGACCCGCGCCAAGGCGATGGAGGAGACGGTCATGCTCGGCGGCGGTGGCGCCCGCCATCCAGGCGGCACCCTGATCTTGGCCGACGGCAATGTCCAGAAACCGATGCTGGGCCGCTATCAGGTGGAAAAGGAGCTCGGCAAGGGCGCCATGGGTGTCGTCTATCAGGGCCGCGATCCCAAGATCAACCGCATCGTCGCCATCAAGACATTGGCGTTGCAGGAACTGGCCGCCGATGAAGTGGAAACGATCAAATCGCGCTTTTACCGTGAGGCCGAAACCGCCGGCCGCCTGCAGCACCCGAACATCGTCGCCATCTATGACGTCGGCGAGGAGCATGATCTGGCCTACATCGCCATGGAATTCCTGAAGGGTCATGACCTCAGCCGCTACACCAAAAAAGACAACCTCATGGCAGTGCAATTGGTGATGGGAATAGCCTACAAGGCCGCATTGGCGCTCGATTATGCGCATTCCCAGGGCGTGGTGCATCGCGATATCAAACCGGCCAACATCATGTTCGATCCCGAAGGCAAGAGCATAAAGCTCACCGACTTCGGCATCGCCCGCATCACCGATTCCAGCAAGACCAAGACCGGCATGGTGCTCGGCACGCCGTCGTACATGTCGCCGGAACAACTCGCCGGCAGGAAAATCGACGGACGTTCCGATCTCTTTTCCCTGGGTGTCATGCTCTATCAGATGATTACCGGCGAATTGCCATTCAAGGGCGAATCAATGGCCACTCTCATGTACAATATCGCCAACGAACCGCATCAGGACGTGTTCACCGTGCGCCCGGAAATTTCGAAGACCAAGCCCTGCCTGCGGGCGATCATCAACAAGGCCCTGGAGAAAGATCTCACCAAGCGTTATCAGACCGGCGCGGAGATGGCCAGGGACATACAAAGCTGCGCCAAAAAGGCCGGGTGAGGGCGCGTCGCCATGGACATGTCTGGCGTGATTGAAATCGTCAACATGTCCGATACGGGGCGCAAGCGCCCACACAACGAAGACAGCACCGTCAGCGACTCGCGCATGGGGCTGGCCATCGTTGCCGATGGCATGGGCGGCTACAAGGGGGGCGAAGTCGCCAGCGCCATCGCCGTAACCTCCATCCTGCACGAGATGCGCGAGGGGCTCTCCCACATCAATCCCAGCCAGATCGACAAGGCCAGCGGCCACAGTATGGGCGCACTGCTGCTGCGTGACGCCATTACCCTGGCCAACAGCCAGATTTTCCAGACCGCGAGCCAGGAGCCGATATGCCAGGGCATGGGTACCACCGTGGTCGCCGTCCTGGTGCACGATGGCAACAAGATCAGCATCGCCCACGTCGGTGATTCAAGACTCTACCGTCTGCGAAACGGCCAGTTTGAGCAGGTGACCAGCGATCATTCCCTCATCCAGGAATTGATCAACAAGGGGTATTTCACCAAGGAAGAGGCCATGGCCAACACCCCTAAAAATCTGGTGACTCGCGCCCTGGGGATTGAAGAAGACGTCGTGGTGGACATCCAGGACGAGGTTTTTGAGCCCCAGGACACCTACCTGATGTGCTCGGACGGCTTAAATGATATGATATCTGATGAAGAAATTCACTTAACCCTAAGTAAATATAGTGGTAATCTTATACAGGCGGCTGGCGAACTGATACGTATTGCCAACCAAAATGGGGGCAAGGACAATATTTCGGTCATCTTGATCCGACCGCGCAGCGGGGCTGGCGGAGGGAGTGGGTGGCGTAAGAAATTATTCAGATGGTTCAGTTAAGTATGAAATAACAGGATGAACGCATGGCGAAACTCATACTCAGCCTGAACGGCGTGGTACAGGGGGAATACCAGCTCAGCAAGGAACGGACGACCCTCGGCCGCAAACCTGACAACGACATCCAGGTCGACAATCTTGCCGTGAGCGGCAAGCACGCGCTCATCATCACCATCCTCGATGACTCCTTCCTGGAAGATCTGGGCAGCACCAACGGCACCTACGTCAACGGCAAGCTCATCAAGAAACACGCCCTGCGGGACGGCGACGTCATCGGCCTCGGTAAACACGAATTGAAATACGTCAACGAGCACGCCAGTGCCGATGACGAGGAATTCGAGAAGACCATGATCATCAGGCCGGGTTCGGCCAGTGCCGCGGTTGCCGCCGCACAGGCCGCCGCCGCGGCCGCACCCGCGGCGGCTGCATCCGCGGCGGGTGGCGCGCCGGCTGCCGCCGCGCCCGGCATGCCGCTCGGCAAACTGCATGTGTTGAACGGCCCCATCGCCGGCAAGGAACTGGAACTCACCAAGGCGTTGATCACGCTCGGCAAGCCGGGCGTGCAGGTGGCGGTGATTTCACGCCGGCCGCAAGGCTATTTCCTGACGCACATCGAGAGCGACAGCGGCGGCAAAAATTACCCCGTGGTCAACGGCAAGCCCATCGGCCCGCAGGCCTACACCTTGCAGAGCGGGGATGTCATCGAACTGGCGGGGATCAAGATGGAGTTCTCCCTCGCCCGCTGAGCAGGTCGCTGCAAAACTATTGCGGAGCCCGTCTGCGTCCTTGGTTATTCTCTCGAAAGCCCGCCGTACTGTCTTGTACTGTCTCACTTCCTCGCTCGTGGCGCCTGGCATCCGGGCTTCCTCATAACGTTTTTCAGCAACCTGCCACACCTTTCGATTCTTAAATTTCTCTCCGCTTTCGCTCCGCCTCATTTCGTAGTGTGGGTGTAGACGCCGTCCCAATCCTTGCCCGGCGGATTTCTGCGGAATTCGGCGACACGTTCCGCATACATCTGGTACAAACGCGGACGTGCCGAGGACTTGGCCAGGTTCAAAAACTGCAATTCGGCCATGTCCCATTGTTGCGTGCGGTAATATTTGAGCGCCTGCTTGTAGATGTCCAATTCGTCCCGCAGGATCTTGGAGACGTCGGCCGCCGAACCCAGCGGTTCATAAATCGACACCGGTTTGTCCTTGCCTTTGACGCGTACCATGTCCAATTCGCGATAGGCCAGTTCCGGCACCGCCGCCTTCGTGCTTTCACTGACGATGACGTCGACGCCATAAGTCTTGGTCAGCCCCTCCAGCCGCGAGCCGAGATTGACGCTGTCGCCCATGACGGTGTAGGCCATGCGGAATTCCGAGCCCATGTTGCCGACGGTCATGGTGCCGGTGTTGATGCCGATGCCGACCTTGATCACCGGCCAGCCGCGTTGCTTGAATCCGGCATTGACGCTGTCCAGTTTTTGGATCATGCGCAGTGCCGCCAGCAAGGCGTGCCTGGCGTGATCGTGATCGGGGACCGGCGCGCCCCAGAACGCCATGATGGCATCGCCCATGTATTTGTCGATGGTGCCGCGATGCTCATGAATCACATGGGTCATCGGCGTCAATACCTCGTTCATCAACTCGGATAACGCCTTGGGGTTCATGCCTTCGGAAATGGTGGTAAAACCGCGGACATCGGAGAACAGGACCGTCATCTCGCGGCTGACGGCTTCAAGCGAGTAACGCTCCGGATCATTCGCCATCTCGTCGACCAGCTCCGGCGGTACATACTGCCCGAACAGCCCGGTCAACTGGCGCTTGCCGCGCCTCTCGACAAAGTAGCCGTAGAACATGTCGATGATGAACAGGAGGGTGATCAACACGAGGCCCGAGGCCAGCGGCAGCACCAGTTGCCCCTTGACCCAGCACAGCATGTTGAACGCGGTGTAGAGCGTGAGCGCACCAAGCGTCATCAGGACCTCGGCCAGCGGGCCGAGGAACGGCAGCGTCAGCGCCATGACCAGGCCAAAAACAAGCAGCAGGATGATCTCCGCCCCTTGGACGTAGGCGGGCTTTTGCATGATGCGCCCTTCCAGAATTCCGGCGATCAGATTGGCGTGCACCTCAACGCCGGGATAGGCCTTTTGCACCGGTGTCGAACGCAAATCGAGCAGGCCGGCGGCAGTGGTGCCAACGATGGCGATGGCACCCGGCTGCAGCAATTCCGGATTGGCCTGCCCATGGATGACATCCGTGGCGGAGACATAGGGAAAGCTTCCCTGCCCCCCGCGATAGGGCACCAGCGCCTCAATGTGCTCATCGACCGGGATCACGCGATTGCCGATGCGCAGCGATTCCAGGCCGGCGTAATTCCTAGAGGCGCCGAGCGGCGCCTGCTCAAACTTGGCCTCCACCTCGCGCGCCCCCAGATAGACGCGCGCCATCGCCAGCGACAGCGATTCATACTGCGCGCCGTCATAGTCCATGACCATGGGGACCCGGCGGACGATGCCGTCGGAGTCCAGCGACGGATTGAAATGGCCGGCGGCGGCGGCCTTGTCCTGGAATATGGCCAGATTGCCGCCATAGCCCGATGCCGGGCGGAAAGCAATGTGTTTGCCTTCGAAAGCCCCCTTTGGGAAGGTTGGCGGAGGGAGGACGCCGGAATGCACGGCCTCGATCTTGGCGCTGGTGACTTCATTGAAAAAATAACCCAGCACCACTTTGTATTTGCCGATAACGCCGGAGAAGATGCCGTCGTTGTCAAGGGTGGGCTTGATTTCCCGCAGGCGCTGCTCAAAACCGGCAATACCGCTGAACTCCCGCCGCGACAGTTGCTCCAGCACCTTGAGGCCCGAGCTTTCATCGGGCTCGGCGAAAACCACGTCAAAGCCGACCAGTGCAACCTTGTATTTCTCGAAGAGTTGCTCGACCATGCGCGCCACGCGATCACGGCCCCACGGCCAGCGACCTTCCGCCTGCAGGCTCTTTTCGTCGATGTCGATGATGACCACGCCGGGGTCAACCGTGCGTGGCATGGTGAGCAACAGGCGTGCGTCGTAGGCCAGGTTTTCCATCTGGTCAATGGCCGACCAGCGCAGCGGGCCGCCCTCATCTTCGCGGGCGTGCAGCAGCAGTATCACCAGCACCCCCATGCTCAACGCAATGGGGACGCTCTGTTTTTTCAGCTTTTCCAGCCAACGCCGCATCAGTGATCGGCGGCGACCGCTTTGGAGGCATCGGCTAGAAAGCGGGTAAAGAGGGTGTTCAGGGCCTGATCGAAGGCCGTCGCCGTGCTGCCCAAATCATCGCCGCCGGCGGGGACATGCTCGCTGTAATCCTGCACCAGCAGCGGCTGCCCATGCGCATCATCCAGGCGCAATTCCAGATCGACGCGAACGGTCGTTTGACTACCGCCATCCAGACGTTCGAATTCTTTGATGCGCCCGGAAACAGTCAGCGCCGGCCCGCCATCCAGTTCGCCCACAACCATCCGCCCGGACTGCGCGGCGCGCAGATAATCGATCAACTGGTGCTGGATCATCCGTGGTGGCGCCTCAGTCCAGAAATGATAGCTGTACTGCGTGAGCACCGCGCCCTGCGCATCCTCGGCATGAAGGATGGCGCGGTCCGAATGCAGGCCGTCACCCATCAGCGGCCGCACCAGGATGATGCCCGTGGTCAGCTTTGTTGCGGCGCCCACCTGGGGCGCGGTCAGGCGGTAATACGTGTCCGTGGGCACCGGTGGCGCCTTGGCACATGCCGACAAAACCAGCAACGCGGTCACGCCCAGTAGGCGCAAATGTCTCATGGCGTTTCCTTCCCCTGCTCCGTTTTCTTCTGCGTGCCGCCCGATACATCGTTTCTGATCTCCGAACGATCCTTCACCTCATCCTTCTGCGGCGAGCTGTTCAACAATAATCCAGGATTCTCGCGCAGCTGGCGCGCGAACTCATGCATGTCGCGGCTGCTGCCCTCCAGATGATAGAGAATGGTGTCCAGATTGTGGGAGATGGTGTCGAGGCTTTGCCGCAGCGACTGCATCGACGCGCGCAGATCGGCGGTCGACGCCGCAGTGTCACTCACCACCTGATTCACATTGCCGCGATTGTCGGTGACCATCTGGTCGAGCTCGCCGAAGGCGTGATGCATCTGCAGACGCGTGACTTCGATGCGGTTCAGCAGGTCGAGCGTGTTTTCGGAGACCTTCTCGACGTTGGTCAGCGTCGTCGTCACGGCCTGCTGGTTCTTGTCGCCCAGGAGGCGCTGCACGCGGGCGGCGCTGTCATCCATCTTCTTCAGGATGGCCTTGAGCTCATCAAACAATTCCGGATCGTCGATCCGTTTGCGTATCGATTCCAGCAACGGTCGCAGATCCGATTGCGACAGTTCTTTGTACTCCTGGGACAGCGTATGGAAATCCGCGGCGACGTCGTTCAAGGCGGCAAACATGTTCACCTGCCCGGCGCCCTTGATCTCCGAGCCCGGCGCCAGCATGGCTTTGCTCTTGCCTTCCTGGATATTGATGGCCACTCCCGAGAGCAGTCCCGAAGCGATGACAGCAGCCGTACTGTCATCCGGAATCTTCCACCCGGACCTCACGCTCAATTCCACCTTGTAGCGCGTATGGTCGCCATCGCGCTCCGGGGTGATTTTTTCAATCTGGCCGACTTGAAACCCTTCATAGAACGTGCCGGTGCCGTACTTGAGACCGAAGACGTTGTCATAGTGAACGAAGTAGCGATCCGCCGGGCCGGTACTGCCGGTCAGCTTGTAGAGCAGCACCATGAACGCCACGCCCATGATGAGCACAAAAGCGCCGACCACCGTGTAATTGATGTGTTCCCGTCTCACAAATCAGTCCTCTCTAACCTTCGGTTAACCGGTGCAAGTATTCGTCCGCGTCGATCTCTTCATCGCGCGGGCGTCGGTTCAGCAGATCCTGCACCCGCGTATTGTCGCAATTGCGCACCTCATCGACCGTACCGGTCATCAGAATGCGGCCGTGATCGAGCACGGTGATGCGATCCGCAATCTTGAACGCGCTGTCGAGTTCGTGCGTGACCACCACGATGGTCATGCCCATGGCGTCACGCAGGCGCAGAATCAATTCATCCAGTTCGGCGGACACCACCGGATCCAAACCCGCCGAGGGCTCGTCGAAAAACAGCAGCTTGGGATCCATGATGATGGCGCGCGCCACGGCGGCACGCTTGATCATTCCGCCGGACAACTGCGCCGGCATCAGGTTCTCGAAACCCGCCAGGTTCACGACTTCAAGCTTGAGACGCGTCATGATGTTCATGGTCGCCTCATCAAGCTTGGCATGCTCGCGCAGCGGTAGCTTGATGTTCTCGCCCACGGTCATGGAGCTGAACAGCGCGCCACCCTGGAAGGCGACACCCATGCGCTTGCGCAGATCATGCACGGTATTCGCAGGGGCACGGGTGATATCCACGCCCAGGATGCGGATGTGGCCGGAGGTCGGCAGGTTCAGGCCCAGCAGATGGCGCAGCAGCGTGCTCTTGCCGGAGCCGCTGCCGCCCATGATGATCATGATCTCGCCGGACTCCACCTGCATATTGATCTGATCCAGGATTTTGCGGCTGCCGTAGTGGGCGACCAGTTCGTTCACTTCGATCACGGGCCGTGTGGCGGTGGCATTCATGGGTGCGGGTCGGTGACTAGCGGTTCAGAAAATAAGTAAACAACATGTCCGCCACCACGATATACGAAATCGAGAGCACGACGGAGCGCGTCGTGGCCCTGCCCACACCCTCGGCACCGCCCGTGACCTGGAACCCGTTGCTGATGCCAACGACGGTGATGATCGTGCCGAATACCAGGCTTTTTTGCAGCCCCTGCATGACGTCGTCGACTTCCAGCGCATCCAGCGTGCGATCAACATAGGCATTGTAGCTCAAGCCCAATTCCAGATTGGTAAACACCGAGCCGCCAAACAGGCCTGACAGATCGGCCAGATAGGTCAGCGCCGGCAACATGACCAGCATCGCCGCCAGGACCGGTGAGGACAAATAACGCACGGGATTGACGCTCATGACACGCAGGGCGTCGATCTCCTGCGAGACCTGCATGGTGCCGATGCGCGCCGCCAGCGCCGATCCCGAGCGTCCCGCCACCACGATGGCGGTGATGAGGGCGCCGAATTCCCGCGTCACCGACAGCGCGATGCCGGTCACGACCTGCTCCTCGGCGCCGAAGGTCTTGAGCGTGTGGATGCCCTGGATGGCGAGCATGATGCCGATGGTGAACGACAGGATGAACACGATGGGGATCGCGGCGACGCCGATGGTCATCATCTGCGCCGCGATGGACGGCGGCCGCACCGGCTGATGGCGGAACGGCCCGGCGATAAGCCAGTAGATGCTCTCCAGAAACAGAAGAAAATAGTAACCGAACTCTTCAACGGCCTCGACCGTGACGCGGCCCAGCTGCTCGAGTGCGGAGGGATGATGGGTGTGGGCGTCGGCCATCCGCCGCCTCACACGTCTGCCTTGGCGCGATCAGCCACGGTGGCGTGGATGGGAAACACCTTGTCGAGCCGCGCCAGTTTGAGCACGTTCAGCGCCGATCCGCTCACGCCGACAAGCCCGAATTTCAGCTTCTTTTTTTTGGCAGTCTGGTAGCCTTCCACCAGGCTGGCCACGCCGGAACTGTCGATGTAGGTCACGCGCGACAAGTCCACCAGGACATTCTTGGCGTTTTTAAGACAGGATAAGATGACGCTGCGGGCCTCCGGGGAGCAGGACAAGTCCACGTCACCCGTCAATTCGACCACCGCATAGCCGCTGTCGTCGCGGACCTGATAAGACATCGTGACATCCCCTCGTTTTTTTCTTTGCCGGCGCGGTTCGTCCGCTGCTCAGCCTATTTTTTTCTTCATCTTGAGATAATTGCCGCATTCCGCCGGGAGGTGGCCATAGACCCAATCATCCATGATGGTCTGAATGAAATGTGTTCCCAGACCCCCGGGCCGCAGATCGTCCAGATCACGCGGCTTGATGTTGCTGATATCAACGGGCGCGGCAAAATCCCGCACCTCAAATTCCAACTCACGGCCATTATTGAGGATTTCAAGAATAATTTCACCTGAGCAGTCGCCACCGTAGGCATGCTGTATGACATTCATGCAGGCCTCGTTGACGGCCAGCACCAGACTATCGGCCAGCTCCCGGCCACAGCCGCTGCGGTCCACCGCCTCGCGGACCCGCTCACGCACTTCCCTGAGTTCGACGGGATTGGAACGAAATCTCATTTCCAACAAAGGATTAGACATCGCCGCCTCCACCCGCCGGTCGACCAGCATCAAGGTAATGTCATCGCGCTGTTTCTGCCCCATATGCCGCACCGAACCCACCAGCTCCTTCAGCCGCGTGCGGGGCTCAAGTCCGGCATGGCGTTTGATGAGCGCAATCAATCCCGTGGTTTCCAGCGGCCGCCCTTCTTCGTCCAGGGCCTCGGTGACGCCGTCGGTGTACAGATAAAGTGAACCACCGTGCAGATCCAGGCGGGTGACCGGGAATTCCGCGCCCGGCAGCACACCCACCGGCGGCCCTTCGGCCTCAATTTCGCCAAACTCGCCGGCGCGGTTGCGATACAGCACGGGCAGATGGCCGGCATTCACCAGCGT
Organism: Gammaproteobacteria bacterium; assembly: GCA_035501935.1. Lineage (NCBI taxonomy): Bacteria > Pseudomonadati > Pseudomonadota > Gammaproteobacteria > Gammaproteobacteria bacterium. The sequence continues at coordinate 43,451 of DATJVC010000004.1, forward strand.
CACGGTGTCATCACGCGGATCCAGAACGCCGACCACCAGCGTCACAAACATGCCATGCGAGGCGGTCTCGCAGATCTCGTCATTCACCCTGGCCACCAGCGCGCTCAAATCCGGAATGGTCTTGGCCAGGCAGCGCAGCAGCCCGCCGGTCTTGGCCATCCACAGGGCCGTGTTCATGCCCTTGCCCGAGACGTCCGCGAGATTGAAATGGATGCGCCCATCCGGCAGGGCGAAATAGTCGTAAAAATCGCCGGAGACCTCGCGCGCCGGGAAATTGATGGCCACCACCGGCAGGGCACCCTCCGCCACCTTGGGCAGCAGATTGACCTGCACCTCGCGCACCAGTTCCAGTTCCTTGCGCATGCGCTCCTGCTCGACCAGCGCCTCGGCGATGCGGGCGTTGTGGATCGCCAGCGCCGCCGCGGCGGCCAGTGCAATCAATATATGTTCATCCTCGCTGTCAAACAGGCCGTCGCCGCTCTTTTTGTTGATCAGTTCCAGCGCGCCGAGACGCTGGCCGCGCACGGTCAACGGCGCGCACAGGATGGAGCGGGTGATGAAACCAGTGTCGGCATCCACGGCGGCCATGAAGGCGGCCTCCTTCTGCACGTCGCGCACCATCTGGCAGCGCTGTTCGCGCACCGTCTTGCCGACGATGCCCTGATCGGCGGCAATGCGCAGCCCCGTGATGTCCACCGGCCCGGCGCACTGCTGGCAGGCCAGCTCCGTTTCCTCCTTCTCGAGCAGAAAAATGGAGGCCGCCTCGGCGTCCATGTATTCGATGAAGGTGGCAATGGCGTGACGCAGGGTTTCGCGCAGATCCAGCGAGGTGGCAAAATTCTGAATCACCTCGGCCAGCACTTCCAGCCGCTGCTCCAGTCGTGTGCGCGTCTCCACCATCGCCGGGTCCTTACGCCGCCTTCCTGGATGAAGCCATGAAGCGCCCTTTATCCTTCCAGCCGCATACATCCCGAATCACGCACTCGCCGCAACGCGGCCTGCGCGCCATGCAGACATAGCGTCCGTGCAGGATCAACCAGTGATGCGCATCATGCAGGTACTTTGGTGGCACGCGCTTGAGCAGGCCCTGTTCGACCTCCCACACCGTTTTGCCGGGCGCCAGCCCCGTGCGATTGGCGACGCGGAAGATGTGTGTGTCCACGGCAATGGTCGGCTGTCCGAAGGCCGTGTTCAGGATCACGTTGGCCGTCTTGCGGCCCACACCCGGCAAATTCTCCAGTGCATCGCGATCCGCGGGTACCCGGCCGTCGTGCTCTTCCAGCAGCAGCCTGCAGGTCTTGAGGATGTTCTTCGCTTTGGTGTTGTAGAGACCGATGGTCTTGATATAACGCTTCAAACCGCGCTCGCCCAGCGCCAGGATGGCCGCCGGCGTGTTGGCTACGCGGTATAGCTCGCGAGTGGCCTTGTTTACGCTGACATCGGTGGCCTGTGCCGACAGGATCACGGCAATTAGTAATTCAAACGGGCTCTGGTATTGCAATTCCGTGCGCGGTTCCGGATTGAGGACGCGCAACCGTTCGAACAATGTTTCACGCTGGGCGGGATTCAAACGCACGGATTACACCGGGCGTTCAGCAGTTGGCGGTGGGGTCAGCCGGCGATGGAGGGCGAGCACCACCCCCAGCAACAGCAAGGCGCCGGGCGGCAGGGCGGCGACCGCCAGTCCCTCATCCCCCGGCCACAGGCGCAGCGTGAATTCCGGTGACAACGTTGGTAAAAGTTGGTCGGCGTCGCGCAGGAGCGTGCCATAGGCCAGCACTTCGCGCGCCGCCGAGAACGGGATCAGAAACATCGCCATGGCCGCGGCAATGCCGGCACCGCTTCGGAGACCCGCGACAACGGATTGACGGCCGGCGGATTCGGCGGAATGCGCCATCAGCAGGCAACAACCCGCCATCACCGGCACGTAGATGCCGAGTTGCACGGCCATATCGAGGCGGAAGGTTTTCAGCAACAAAGTGACCATGCCCACACCCGTGGCCAGAAATAACGCGTGACAGATCGGGCGCGCCTCCGGCGGGATCAGATAACGGGTGCCCGACACCAGTCCGGAGGTCCACAAACTCACCACCATCAACAGCAACGTCAGCGTGATGCCGTCGATCAGCCGTGTTGAAACGGCCAGCAACGGACACAATCCCAGCAGCCGGACAAGCAGCGGGTTCTGCCGCCACAATACATCACAGCCATGCATGCAGGGGTTTGGGGATGACATCGGTCAGGTCGCTCCGGAGTTGGCATGCCCAAGCATCAGACTGCGGGCCATTATACTATGCGTTTTAAACCAACAGGTTGATGCGAATGGAATACGCGACCCTTTACTTGAAGAAAAACGAAGATCGCCGGTTGCGCGCCGGCCATGTCTGGGTGTTCAGCAACGAAGTAGACATTGCCCGCAGCCCGCTCACGGTATTCCAGCCCGGCCAACCCGTCCGCGTTCTGGCCCACAGCGGCCGGCCGCTCGGCACCGGTTACGTCAATCCGCGCTCGCTGATCAGCGTCCGCCTGGTCAGCACAAATCCGGCCGCGCCCCACTCACCCGCATTGATCCATGAACGCCTGCAATCCGCCCTGCGTTTGCGCGAGAGATTCTACACGGAGCCCTACTACCGCCTGGCCCACGCCGAAAGCGACGGCCTGCCCGGCCTCATCATTGATCGTTACGGTGAAATCCTGGTGGTGCAGATCAACACCGCCGGCATGGAGGTCATGCGAGCGACAATCATCGACAGCCTGCGCGAATTGTTGCAACCCACGGGCATACTGCTGCGCAACGATGGCGCCAGCCGCGCGCTGGAGGGCCTGCCGGGCGAAATCGAAGCCGCTCACGGCGAAGTGCCCGCGGTTTTGACCATCATCGAAAACAGCTGCCGGTTCAAGGTTGCCATGCGCGAGGGACAGAAGACCGGTTGGTTTTACGACCACCGCGCCAACCGCGCGCGGCTGCCCGACTACGTCAAAGGCCGGCGCGTACTGGACGTGTTCAGCTATCTGGGCGGCTGGGGCATACAGGCCGCCGCCGCGGGCGCCGCGCAGGTGCATTGTGTCGAAGCCTCCGCCACCGCCGCGGAATTCATCCGCGATAACGCCGCCTTGAACAATATCGGTGAAGCGCTCACTGTCGACGTGGAGGACGCCTTCACGGCGCTGAAAAACCTGCGCGAATCGAACAAGCGATTCGATGTTGTCATTCTCGATCCGCCCGCTTTCGTCAAGCGTAAAAAGGACACGGAACAAGGCATGGAGGCGTATCAGCGCCTCAACACGCTGGCCATGCAGGTGTTGAATGAGGACGGGATCGTCATCAGCGCCTCGTGCTCATCGCACGTCACGGCCGCGGATTTTCGCAACGTAGTGCGGCAGGCGGGGCTCAAGGCGCATTGCACGCTGAGAATACTGGAACAGGGGCATCAGGCCCTCGATCACCCCATCCATCCCGCCATCCCCGAGACGGAGTATCTTAAAACCCTGTTTCTGTACGCCTCATCCTCGTGAGTTTTACATTCTCAAAAACTCAAGGATGTGGATGACGGTCCCGCCGGATTGAGACCATGATTAGAATATCCAGGCTGCTCAGACTGTGCGTTATTGCCGCATTGATACTGCTGCTGTTGTGGATCTATGCGCCGCCATTCATGGACACCCTGCGCGACAACGCATGCATGCAGCCCGTGGCAAAGAAAAAGTACGTGGAAGCCTTCAAAGGATGTTCCAAACGCGCCCAGGAAGGCAGCCTGCCGGCCAGATTGATGCTGGGGAAGCTCTACGAAGACGGCCGGGGAACGTTACAGGACTATGCCAAGGCCGAGGAAAACTATCTCGCGGTGGCAAACGCCAGAGACCAGCTTTATACGGTAGCCGCCTTGAGTCTGGGCGATCTCTACAAACGACCGGATTTTGAAAAGGGCGGCCCCGAAAAATCCGCCTACTGGTACCGGCAAGCCGCGGATAACGGAGATAAACAGGCGCAAGTGCAATATGGCGCCATGTTGATACTGGGTCATGGCGTCATAAAAAACATCCCCCTGGCCAAAACCTATCTTGAGAAGGCCGCCCTGGCCGGAGATGGAAACGCAAAGACCCTGCTGGAGCAACTTAAGAACAAAGAAAAAGCAAAATAATAAAAGCCGGACTCGTTATTAGTGACCGACGGCGCCAAAAACCTTGCGGAGGATGCTGACAGACTGTCCCATGGGGTCTTTGCGAATGGCGCGCTCCTCCTCGCCCATCATCAGAAATAATCCATCCAGCGCCTTTTGCGTGACGTAACCCTCAACACTGCTTTGGTCTTTGCTCAGTAATCCCAACTGCGATGCCGAACCGGCGTAGGTGTTGTATTTCTTTGCAACGTCGAGCTTGTCAGTCGCGGCCTTGACGATGGGCAGGAACTTCTGGGTCAACGGCGCGGTGGTGGTCTTCTTGAAATACTGCGTCACCGAGTCATCGCCGCCGGTCAGCAGCGCCTTGGCATCCTCCACGCTCATGCCCTTGACGGCATCCAAAAGGATCGGCTTGGCCTCCGGCACTGCCTGCTCGGCGGCATGGTTCATGGTCGTGATCAGGTCATCCGCCTGCCTGCCCATACCGGCCATCCGCATCCATTTCTCCGCCTTCTTGAGCGGCCCGGGCAGAGGGATCTTGACCTTGGGATTGCCCAAAAACCCGTTGGGTACGCCGAGCTTGCCGACCGCCGCCGTCACACCCTGGGACAGGGCCTCGCGTATGCCGCTGTCGGCTTCGCTGCCGGTCAGGTCCGCCACGCCCAGCGCCCAGACCATGGGCGCCAGTAATAGTGCACCACAACATGCAATGAATCCGCGCATCGTTTATGCTTTCTTCAAATAATTTGCCGAACCCAGTATAACGCCGTTGCTAGGGGGAATTTGACGTAATGCGGATTGGCGTTCTGGCCCTGGTGGTCATGCTGCTGTCCGGATGCGCGGGCACGCCGCAGGCGCCGGCGCCAGTGGTCGATCTCAATGCACCGCCCGGGTACGCACCCCATCCCCCCCCACCGCTGCCGGCGCCACCCAGCACGCCGCTCGCTGAGTTACTGTCCTACGCCACCAGTCTGCGTGGTGTCAGCTATCATCCGGGCGGGACGTCACCACAACAAGGCTTCGATTGCAGTGGCTTCGTCCGGCACGTGTATGGCCGCTGGGGTGTATCATTGCCGCACAACGCGGATGAGATGGCGCGCAGCCTGCCGCCCATACTGCCGGCGGATCCGCGTCCGGGTGATCTGGTGTTCTTCAACACCCTCGGCCGCGCCCATTCGCATGTCGGCATCTATCTGGGAAAGGATGAATTCATCCATGCCCCCAGCAGCCGCAGCGAAACGGTGATGGTATCCAGCCTCCAGGACAGCTACTGGCGCAAGCGCCTCGATGGGGTGCGCCGCCCCTCAATCGCACCGGCGCAAACCGCGAAATAACCTCAACGCGCGGCGGTGATTTCGTCGTGGTGGGCGGCGTACAAAGCCAGTGCCTGATGCAGGGCATTGGTTGTCACGCGCGAGGTGATGGTCGCACCGCTCAGCGCGTCAAAATCGCCGCCGTCCTGCTTGACCGACCACCGCTCCGCGGGAGGATTACCCAGCGAGCGCCCACCGAATTGCGACAACCAGCCGGAATGGCGCGGATCGACGTTGGCGCCCAGTCCCGGCGTTTCATGCTGCTCCAGCACCCGTACGGCGCGCAGCCGCCCGTCCGCCTCCACGCCGATCATCAGGCGCAGCGGCGCGTTGTAGCCCGGCGTGGTGATGATCGCAAGCGCCGCGCCGATCAGCGCCTTCCCCTTCCTTGCCGGGTAGATCGTCAGTGGCTCGGTGCCGCCGAAATAATCCGGATCGGTGAATTGCACCGCTTCTTTCAGCACGTCATTGTCATAATCCGGCGGCAATACCTGCCGCAGATCGCGCAGGAGATGCTGCTCAGCCGCCAGTCCGGCACGCGCGGAGGTGTAATTGTCGACGCTTTTCAATACCGCGCCGGAAAACAAACTCACAATCAATACGGCAAGCGGCGTGCGCCAGGATCGCAAACGGCCGTTCACGATCGCGCCCCCAGAATGCGCGGCTGGGTATGGCGCTCGATGAATGGCGCGGCGCCGTTCATGATCAGCACCGCAAAGGCCACCCCGTCGGGATAGTTTCCGAAGGTGCGGATGAGATAGATCAACAGCCCGACGGCTATGCCGAACAGCAACCGGCCGCGCTGCGTGCCGGGCGCGGACACCGGATCGGTGGCCACGAAAAAGGCGCCCAGCATGGTGGCCCCGCTGAAGAGATGCAGGAGCGGCGGGGCATAACGATCGCCATCCGCCAGATGAAAAACAGTGGCGATGATAAACAGCGCCGACAGCAGCGCCGCTGGAATTTGCCAGCGGATCACCCCGATCCTAAGCAACCACAATCCACCCACGAATGCAGCCACGTTGACCCACTGGGCGTTGCGATCTCCGAGCAGGCCGTAGATCGGTTGCGAGCCGATCTCCGACATCATTTTCATGGCGCGCAGCTGCGTGCGCGTGTATTCCAACACCGTTGCACCGCTATAGCCGTCAACCGGCGATGGTGCGCCACCGACAAACCGGATCAAAGACTCGATCCATCCCGGCGCGGTGTGTCCGGCGTCGATCGGCGCCCACGCCTTCATCGCCACCGGAAAGCACAGCAATAGAAAAACATACCCGGCCATCGCCGGATTGAAGAGATTGTGGCCGAGGCCGCCATAGGCGTGTTTTACCAGCGCCAGGGCGAAAACAAGGCCCATCACCGTGAGCCACCATGGCGCCCATGGCGGCATCGCGAGCGCGAAGATCGTGGCGGTAACTGCCGCGCTGCCGTCGCTCAAATGCGGTTGCAGCGGCAGACCGCGCCAGCGCAACAGCAGCGCTTCGCAGGCATGGGCGACGAGCAGCGCCCACAACCACTGGAGAATCACGCCGGGGCCGTAGCAATAAAACATGACAACAAGCATTGGAATAATCGCCATCAACACCTGGCGCATCACCAACGCGACGGAGGCAGGCTGATGTAAATGCGGTGAACCTGCGCCGCCGGAGGTGGCCGTCATGCCGCACCGCTTTCTCCGCCGTTCGTGGGGTCCGGCGGTTCGTTCGCGGCGCGTTTGGCGCGCACTCGCTCGACAGCGGCCGTGATTTCGGCACGCATCGCCTCCTTGTCCATCGTGCCGGCCGGTGATGCCGACTCGGCCGTTTCCGGCGCGGTTTGATCCGCCGCCAGACGCTGCTCATGCCGCTCGTAGCGCCGGCGATTTTCCGCCGCCGTTTGCTGCCGCCGTTCGGTGGCGGCAATGCCGGCCTTGGCCTGCCGGTAGTAGCTCACCAGGGGAATATGGCTTGGGCAGACATAAGCGCAGGCGCCGCATTCGATGCAATCGAAGAGATGCAGGTCCTGCGCGGCATCAAGATCGCCGGCCCGCGCGTATTCATACAGCGCGCGGGCATTGAGTTGCACCGGGCAGACCCGCAGGCATTCGCCGCAGCGTATGCATGGCATGGACATCATGGACACCCGTGCGGCCTCCTGTACCAGCAGGCAATTCGTCACCTTGGTCACCGGTACTTCCAGATGCGACAGCGCCATTCCCATCATGGGCCCGCCCATGATCACCTGTTGTTTCCCGTAACCGCCCCAGCCGCTCTGCTGCAGCAGATGACTGACGGGTGTGCCGAGCAGCGCCTGCCAGTTGCCCGGCTGCTGCACGGAGCCCGTGACCGTGACGTAGCGCGACATGAGCGGACGGCCCTCCACCACGGCTTGGTATACCGCCTGCGCAGTGGCCACATTGTGCATCAGCACCCCCGCCTGTATGGGCAATCCCTTGCTCGGCACCTCCCGACCGGTCAGCATTTTGATCAACTGTTTCTCGCCGCCAGCGGGATAGATCGCCGGCACCGATCCGACCGTCACGTCCTCACCGGCATGGGACTGCAACGCGGCCAGCGCCTCCGGCATGTCCTCTTCCACGGCGATGAAACACTCGCCGGCATTCACCGCCCGTTTCAGCCAGCGCGCGCCGGCCACGATCCCGGTGGCATGTTCGCGCATCAGTCGATCGTCACAGGTGATGTAGGGCTCGCACTCCACGCCATTGATGATCAAGGTCTGCACCGTACGCGTCAGTCCCTCCCTGACCTTGACGTGCGAAGGGAAGCCGGCGCCGCCCATGCCGATGACGCCGGCTTCCACCAGCCGGCGCTGAATGGCGTCGCCATCCGCGTCAGCGGACAGGGGCGGCCAGGGATCCACGCTGCGGCCTTCGCCATCGACTTCAATAACGATGCACGTCGCGGTGATGTCTCCGGGCGCAACGGGAAAATCACCGATGTCCCGGACCACGCCGGAGGTCGCGGCATGCAGCGCCTGACTGACATAGGTATCCGGTTGCGCGAGACATTGTCCCCGCAGCACGCGATCACCGGGCTTGATGATGGGCCGCGCCGCCGTGCCGATGTGGCTGCGCAGGGGATAAATCAGTCGCGCCGGCAACGGCGGTACGCGCGACGCCCCGGTGTTGGACAGGTTTTTGTGGCGCGGCACCCGCACCCCACCGCCCCACGCATGTTGCGGCAGCGTCACTTCAACCTCCCGAAGTCCGCAACTGGATGCAATCCACCGGGCATGGCGGCAGGCACAGACCACAGCCGGTGCACAGCGCGGCGATCACGGTGTGCATCAGTTTGGGCGCGCCGATGATGGCGTCGACCGGGCAGGCGTCCAGGCAGAGCGTGCAGCCGATGCAGGTGGCTTCGTCGATCAACGCCACACGCGGCGGCGACATGGCGGGCGCCGGCATGGGTTCCACGCCCAGCAGATCCGCCAGCGCCGCGACCGTCTCCGTCCCGCCGGGCGGACAGCGGTTGATCGCCGCCTCGCCGCGCACCACTGCCTCGGCATAAGGCCGGCAACCACGATAGCCGCACAAACCGCATTGGGTCTGCGGCAGCAGCGCGTCGATGCGATCAGTTTCTTCCGCGAGCGCCAGACCCTTGCCGGGATCGCGCGCGGGCCGTGCCACGGAAAATCCCGCAGCGAGGCCCACAATCGCCAGCAACAACCAGGGCAGCATTAGAAAATACCCTTCAACCCCTGCCAACCCAATGACATCAGGCCGAGCGTGATCACGGTGATCGGCGCGCCGCGGAATGCCGCCGGCGTCTCGGCAAGCGCCAATCGCTCGCGCACCGCCGCGAGCATCAGCAGCACCAGCGCATAACCCGCGGCCATTCCCAGCCCGCCCAGCACGGCGGCGAAAAACCCGTCGAATTTATCCACCGCCAGCAAGGCAGCGCCCAGCACCAGGCAGTTCACCCGGAACATCGGCAGGAACACGGCGTATTGTTCATGCAGGCCGGGACGTAATCGTTGCGCTGCCAGCTCCAGTCCATGCAGTGCCAGGAAAAAAACCAGCACCCAGAGCGGCAGTTGCCAGGCCGTGAGATTCAGCGGTACCAGCACCTCCACCTGCACGGCGTAGCCGATGATGGCCAGCAGCGGCACGACGACCAAGGTCACCACCGCCATGCCCTGCGCCACTTCATAACGCCGCGACATCGCCAGCAGCGGGCAGATGCCCAGTTGATACTCCAGGGCGAGATTGCCGGCGAGGGCCATGGTCCAGAAACCGTAGGCGGCGTGCGACATGGCCCAATCTTACTCCACGATCAACACCATTGCCGGTGGTAGTCTTCGTAGTCGTATTGTTTGATTGACCGCAATTCGCCGGTCGGCAACCGCAGATGGATCGCCGGCAGATTGTGACCGTTGAAGCGGTGCGCCTTCGCCAGCGCATAGGCCCCGACGCCGTGGAAAGTCACGCGGCTGCCGATTCGGAGCGGCCCCGCAAACCGGTAACGGCCGAAGAGATCGCCCGCGAGACAGGTGCCGCCCGCCAGCAGGTACTCATGAGCACCGGCCACCGATGATTCCAGCACCCGCGGCGTGCGCTGATATTCGAACACCTCCGGCTGATGATTCACCGAGGTGTCCAGCACGGCGATTTGGGTATCCCCCTGTTCGAACACGTCCACCACCGAGGCAACCAGGCTGCCGGCATCGTTCACCAGCGCCTTGCCAGGCTCAAAATAAACCGTGAGTTTTGGATAATGGTCCTTGAGATCGGCCACGAGTGCGGTCAGCACCGTGGCATCGGCCCCATCATCCAGCAGATAGCCGCCGCCCAGATTGAGCCACCGCACCTGTCGCAACGCCTCGGGCAGGGTGTGTTCGATGCGTTCGACGATTTCGCGCAGCGGTGTGAAATCCCGCGACTCGCAATGGGTGTGGAAATGCAGGCCGTCGGGCGGATGGGCGCCGTTCATCAGCCGCGCCCAGGCGGAGGCGCATTGCGCCAGCGGGACGCCCAGCTTGGAATCCGGCCGGCAGGGATCGTAACGCGCATCGGGGACCCGCGAATATTGCGGATTGATGCGCAGGCCCCTCTGCACGCCGCCGCGAGCCTCCGCGGCGAAACGTTCGCACTGCGAAAGTGAGTTGAAATTGATGTGATCGGCGTATCGCACAAGGGCATCGAAGTCCGTGGGCGCGTATCCCGGGGAGGTAACGTGTACCTCTCCCGACGAACCCAACACCTCCCTCGACAACCGGGCCTCGAACAGCGAGCTGGCGGAAAAGCCGTCCACTGAAGGGGCAATCCTGTGCAGCAGCTCCGCCAGTGCGCAGGCCTTGACCGAATACAGCACTCGCAATCCGCTTTGCGCGCGGAGATGCCGTATATGCTGCAATTGTTTCTCCAGTACGGCCAGATCGTAAATCACGGCCGGTGTTTCCAGCGTTGCCGGCAGCGGGATGCCGCGCCCTTCCCGGCCGGCAGCTGTTTCCAGTACCTTCTCCCGATTTGTCATTGGCCTTCGGTCTTCCAGCGTGGAGAAACGGCGTCGCCCGTCAACAGTATTGTGGCACATGGCGGCGAACGGAACATCCTCAGGAAGCGCGGTTCTAGCCCGCGTCGCCATGCGGTTGTTGTAGAATACGCGTGTCATCACATGAACGCGCTTGAAATCACCGGCCTGCGCAAGGTCTACAAAAACGGCGTCCAGGCCCTCAAAGGCATCGATCTCCGTGTGGAACAGGGCGACTTCTTCGCACTGCTCGGACCCAACGGCGCCGGCAAGTCCACCACCATCGGCATCGTCAGCTCGCTGGTCAACAAGACGGCGGGCCGGGTGCGCGTCTTCGGCCATGACATCGACATCGAACTGGAGATCGCCAAGGCCCACATCGGCCTGGTGCCGCAGGAATTGAACTTCTCCCAGTTCGAATCGAGCCTGCAGATCGTCGTCAATCACGCCGGTTTCTACGGCGTCCCCCGCGCGCTTGCGCATCAGCGCGCCGAAAAATATCTGAAGCAACTGGGGCTGTGGGAGAAGCGCAACCAGCCCTCGCGCATGCTCTCCGGCGGCATGAAGCGGCGACTGATGGTCGCGCGCGCGCTGCTGCACGAGCCGAAACTCCTCATTCTCGACGAACCGACCGCCGGCGTGGACATCGAATTGCGTCGCTCGTTGTGGGATTTCCTGAGAAAGATTAACGCCAACGGCACCACCATCATCCTGACCACGCATTACCTCGAGGAGGCGGAGTCGTTGTGCCGGAACATCGCCATCATCGACAATGGTTTGATCATTGAAAATACCGGCATGAAGAGCTTGCTGGCCAAACTGCACATGGAAACCTTCATTCTCGACATAGACCGGCCGCTGGCCGCAGCGCCGTCCCTGCCCGCCTTTCACCTGCAACGGCTGGATGAACTCACGCTGTCGGCAGACATCACCAAGGAACAAAATTTGAATGACCTGTTCACCGCCCTGAGCGCGCAGGGCATACACGTCAAGAGCATGCGCAACAAGGCCAACCGTCTGGAGGAATTGTTTTTGGGCCTCCTCGGCAAAAACGGCCAAGCTGATAGCAAAACAACAGGTTGATTATAGATGCGCCCACGCTACTGGACAGCCTTTCAAACCATCGTCACCAAGGAAGTGACGCGCTTCATGCGCATTTGGATGCAGACGCTGCTGCCGCCGGCGATCAGCATGTCGCTGTACTTCGTCATCTTCGGCAGCCTCATCGGCCCGCGCATCGGCATGATGCACGGGTTTCCCTACATCCAGTACATCGCGCCGGGCCTCATCATGATGTCGGTGATCACCAACGCCTACGCCAACGTGGTGTCGTCCTTCTTCGGCTCGAAATTTCAGAAAAGCATCGAGGAAATGCTGGTTGCGCCGATCCCAAACTGGGTCATCATGAGCGGGTTCATTGCCGGCGGCGTGGTCCGCGGATTGTTCGTGGGCCTGGTGGTCACCGCGGTGGCGCTGTTTTTCACCGATCTGCATCTCTATTCATTCTGGATCACCGCGATTGTGGTCTTGCTGACCTCCATCCTGTTTTCTCTCGGGGGCCTTATCAACGGCATCTTCGCCAAGAAATTCGACGACATTTCGATCATCCCCACCTTCGTGCTCACGCCGCTGACCTATCTGGGGGGCGTGTTTTACTCCATCCAGTTGCTGCCGGAATTCTGGCAGGGGGTCTCGCTTGCCAATCCCATCATCTACATGGTCAACGCCTTCCGTTACGGCATTTTGGGTGTATCCGACATCAGCGTCACCAACGCACTCATCGTGCTGGCGCTGTGTAGTGTGGCACTGACCGTCGCGTGTATCATGCTGATGAATCGGGGCGTCGGCATCCGCACCTGATCATTGCGACGCAGCGGCAGGTGGACACCTGGTCAACACGAACCTGTCTCTGCCGGCATTTCCTGCCAACAGGGGATTTCAACGTATTGAGCCATAAAGACACCTCGGCGCTGCGTTAAGGCACTGGTCTAAAAGATGTAACAAAGCGCGACCGCCGGGCATCGAATTTACAGGATTTGATGGCATAACACCGTTTACCGCGCCCGGGAGGTGGAGAACATGCGTTCAGTTTCAACCGGTATTGTGATCGCCGTGTTAGTTGCGGGGGTTTTGTATTTCACGTCCAACGAATTGCGCCCCAACGATGCAACGGCTGCAGAGCCTGTCTCGGGAACCGCGACCGCAAAGGCGACGTTCGCGGGCGGGTGCTTCTGGTGCATGGTGCCACCTTTCGATCGATTGAACGGCGTGCTATCGGTCACCTCCGGATATACCGGTGGCACGGTGGCCAATCCGACCTACGAGCAGGTCTCGACAGGCACCACCGGTCACGCGGAGTCTGTCGACATAGTCTATGACCCAACGAAGATCTCATACGAGAAATTACTGGACATCTACTGGGACAATATCGATCCCTTAACAGACGATGCTCAGTTCTGCGATGTCGGTAATCAGTATCGAACTGCCATCTTCTATCACGACGAAACCCAACGACAGCTGGCCGAAGCCTCGAAGAAAGCGGAGGAAGCTCGACTGCACGCGCCGATAGTCACACAGATTGTGCCCGCGGGTCCCTTCTATGCAGCGGAGGAACATCATCAGGACTTTTATAAGAAACAAAGCCTGCACTATCACTTGTATCGCGAGGCCTGTGGACGAGACAGTCGACTGAAGGAACTTAGGGAAAAAGCCGGCGGGCAATCCGGCACGGGGGTTGGGAATTTACCGCCAGTGGCCACAACGGGCACCGTAATTCCAATCGCAACTGGAGATATCTCGACTCCCAGGCCGGGTTGGGATGCGAAAAATTTCAAGAAACCGGGTGATGCCGAGTTACAGAAACGTCTCACTCCAATGCAATATGGCGTGACTCAGCAGGAAGGAACAGAGCCCCCCTTCAATAACGAATATTGGCATAACAAAAATGCCGGCATTTATGTCGATATAGTGTCCGGTGAACCGCTGTTCAGTTCACTTGACAAGTACGACTCGGGCACCGGCTGGCCAAGCTTCACCAAACCTATCAATGCGGAGGCCATCACCAATCGCACTGACAATAGTCTATTGATGACCCGCACCGAAGTTCGCTCCACGGTGGGCGACTCGCATCTTGGTCATGTGTTTGACGATGGGCCGGCGCCAACTGGGCTGCGTTATTGCATCAACTCGGCTGCATTGCGCTTCATACCTGTGGAGCAGATGAAAGCCCAGGGGTACGAATCCTACCTGTCGCGGTTCACCACGGGAAAACCTTGAGGAGATTCCCATAATCAAATTGTCTGCCATTGCTTCTCGATAAAGCGATTGAGCTGAAACGAAACGATTAAGAAAACAGCATCATCTTATTTTGCATCCCTTCCCATCTTTGATTCTTCCTGCTTCAAGGTTTCGTCCATAACTTCTTTCTTTTTCGTCTCGCCTTTCATCACATCTTCTATCATCATGCCGTCCTTCTTCATCTTGGTCGGCATGGGTTCCTTCATTTTCATGGGCTGGCCGTGCGCCGTTGCATCCGCCGGCATCATCTTCGCTGCCTCCGCGGCGTCGTCGGCTCGTGCCACACCGGGCGCAAGCAGACTCAGCGCCGCGAGAAAAATGACGGGGCACGCGTAATACCGGGACTTCATGGCGTTCATGAGCCGCTGAACCAGTTGTACCCCTGGTCTTCCCAGTAACCGCCTGGATAGACGTCGGTCACGAAGATCTCGGCGATGTGCTTGGGGTTCTTGAAGCCAAGCTTGGTCGGGATGCGCAGCTTCATGGGAAAGCCATAGCGCACCGGCAGCATCTCGTCGGCGTAGGTGAGGGCCATGATGGTCTGCGGATGCAGGGCGGTCGGCATGTCGATGCTTGTGTAGTAGTGATCGGCACAGCGAAAACCGACGTATTTGGCGGTGAGATCGGCGCCGACCTTCTCAAGGAAGTAGCGGAATGGGACGCCGCCCCATTTGCCGATCGCGCTCCAGCCTTCGACGCAGATATGGCGCGTGACCTGCGATTCCTGTGGCAGCTTGTGCAATTCCATCAGCGTCCACGGCTTGCGATCCCGGATCATGCCCGACAGCTCCAGCCGCCAGGTGACCGGATTGACCACCGGCGCCTCCGGTTCGTCATAGTAGGCATTGAAGGGGAAAGGCTTGGTGATGGCGCTCTCCGGATAGGTGGGCGCCAGTTTGTTCGGGTTGAAGAGGCGTGCCTGCACGCGGTCATTCCAGCGCGACATGCCCAACAACATTCTCTGCACCCGCTCCGCGTTGCTCAGGTCACAGCCGCTCAACAGCGCCAGCACGCCCAGGCTCAATCCCTGTTTCAGTAACAGCCGCCGTTCCAGCCGCCGGATCGCGGGTGACTCGCGGCGGATTTGATCCAGCGTGATATCGGTCTTCAGTTTGGTCACGGCTTCACGCTCCGGAACGATGGGTACCGCTTACGCGCGCCCGGCCGGTCCACATCGGCAGAAAAGTACGCGGGACAAGCGCAACCATGACCACATGAATCGCGACGAACGCGACCAGGGTCCACATGCAGAAGAAATGCACAAAGCGCGCGCCTTCATAGCCGCCCATGAGCGACGCGATTTCCTGAAACTGCACCGGCTTCCAGATCGCCAGCCCCGACAGCACGATCACGATCGCGATGGCGACGACGCCCACATAGGCCAGCCGCTGCACGCCGTTATAGATGCCGAGCTCATGCGCCAGCCGGCCGCGCAGCGCGTCGATAAAATCCATAAGCACGGATTTTGCCCTGATGGGAAGGAAGGTGCGCCGGAAATGGCCGCTCACGATGCCGTAGAGCAGGTAAATTAACCCATTAATGACCAGCAGCCACATGGCGGCGAAATGCCATTGCAAAGCGCCGCCCAACCAGCCGCCAATGGTGTATTTCTTCGGAAACGTGAAATCTTCGAAGAGCGGCGAGGCGTCGTAGATGCGCCAGCCGCTGCCGATCATGACGAATATCGCCAGGGCGTTGACCCAATGCGTGACGCGCACAGTCAGCGGATGCACTTGTGTCCTGTCCCTGGTTGGACGCGTGTTTTGATTTACGATGGCGGCCATGACCGGTTTACTCCCCTCCCAGCCTGCATAGCTGTTCCCTGGCTGATGCGAGAGGCATGCCACAACCCAGCGTCTCGATAAATGACCGTGTCATACAAGGAGATAGACCATGCCTTCGGCGCGTACACCCGTTGATCTTCGACACGGAACCCATCGTATTTGGTGGCTCCGCAGCTTATGGTGGGCCGGGGGTTTTAGTCGCCGGTGTAAACGCAGCCGGCGGTGCAGGTCTCGTGAATAACGATACGGCACAGCCCCGGCAAGGCCGGATGCAGCCGCTGCCAGACCCAATGCGCCAGATTTTCACTGGTGGGATTTTCCAAGCCTTCGATCTCGTTCAAATAGCGATGATCCAGTTGCTCGAACAGCGGCCGGAAGGCGGCACTCACGTCGGCGAAGTCCATCACCCAGCCCGTTGTGGGATTGAGCTCGCCACGCACGTAAACGCCGATGCGGAAGGAATGACCGTGCAAACGATGGCACTTGTGAGTCGCCGGCAGGTTCGGCAGCCGGTGCGCGGCCTCAATGGTGAACTCCTTGAAGATTTCCACGCCCGCGGATTCCAACACATCCATCAGGCCGCCGCGCCAGTTTTAATGCGCGCTACTTCGGCATTGCGGAACTGCTCGTAGAGCGCCACCACCCGCTCCCACACCGGCCCCGGCACGCCGGCACCGACCGGCTTGTCATCGAGCTTTACCACCGGCACGACCTCGCGCACGGAGCTGGTCAGAAAAATTTCATCGGCGGCGCGCAGCTCCGCCTCGCCGACGGCGGTCTCGGCATGGGGGATGCGGTGCGCCGCCAGTAGTTCGACAATCAGATCGCGCGTGATGCCAGGTAACAGATTTTCGCTGTGCGGCGGGGTCTTGACGATGCCATCCGTCACGATAAAGACGTTGCTGGCGGCCCCCTCGGTCAGCCAGCCGTCGCGGATCAGCAGCGCTTCATAGGCGCCGTGCTCCTGCGCAGCGAGCCGCATCAGCACGTTGGCCAGCAACGCGGTGCTTTTGATCTGGCACCATTTCCAGCGGATGTCCTCGCAGACGATCGCCGTCACCGGCTGCCGGTTCTGGCGCACGGCCGGCGAACTCATGGCGAACACCGTCGGTGGCACCGGTTCCGGGAGAACGTGATCGCGCCTGGCCACGCCGCGGGTGATTTGCAGGTACACGGATTGATCGCCGCCACCGTTGCGCTCCAGCAGCGTATTCAACACCGCGCGCCAGCGCTCGCGCGTCAGGGGATTCTTCATCCTGACCGCCATGAGGCTGTTGTCCAATCGCTGAAGATGTTGATCCGGGCGAAACAACCGGCCGGCGAAGGCGGGAATGACCTCGTAGACGCCGTCGCCGAAGATGAAACCGCGATCCAGCACGGAGACGCGCGCCTCACTCAAAGGCACCCACTCGCCGTTCAAATAAACGATCGCGCCCCCCGGCCCTATTGCAGCCATAACTTCACCGTATCCATGACTTGCCCCGTCCAGCCCGCGGGCGCCACGGGCTGCAGCACAATCAAGGGCCGTTGCGCCAGCGTCTTGTCGCCAAGTTGCACGGTGAGCGCACCGCGGCTTTCGCCGGCCGCCAGCGGCGCCACCAGTGGATTCTGCACATCCACCTTGCGTTTGAGTTTGTTCTCCTGCCCGCGCGGGAGGCTGACGTAAAGGTCCTGGGCCAACCCCAGGCTGGCGGTTTCCACCGCGCCCTTCCACACGCGCTGCTCCTGCACCGCCTGATGCGCGGCGTAGAGCTTGCGCGTCTCGAAGAAGCGGAAGCCGTAACCCAGCAGCGCCTCCGCTGCGTCGGCGCGGGCGTTTTCACCTTCAGAATCCAGAATGATCGCGATCAGGCGCATGTCACCGCGCACGGCCGAGGCCGCCAGGCAATAGCCGGCGGTATTGTGAAAGCCGGTCTTGATGCCGTCCACGCTGCCGTCGCGCCACAAGAGCTTGTTGCGGTTCTGCTGTTTGATGTTATTGAAGGTGAACTCACGGATCGAAAACCATTTGTACACATCCGGAAAATCACGGATCAGCGCCGCGGCGAGTTTCCCCAGATCGCGCGCGGTGGTGTAGTGATCCGGCGCCGGCAGGCCGTGGCTGTTGACGAAATGCGTGCCGGTCATGCCGAGGCGCGCGGCATTCTGATTCATCATATCGGCGAACGCGTCCTCCGAGCCGGCGACATATTCCGCCAGCGCCACGCTGGCGTCGTTTCCCGACTGCACGATGTCGCCCTTCATCAGGTCCTCCAGCGACACGCGCGAACCGACCTTGAGAAACATGCTGGAGCTTTCGACGCCGCCGCCGCCGGTGCGCCAGGCCTTCTCGCTGACGGGCACCTGATCGGTGAGTTTTATTTTGCCCTCCTTCAAAGCCTGCGACACGGTGTAGATGGTCATCATCTTGGTCAGACTGGCGGGTTCCATGCGGGCATCGGCGTTGTCCTCGGCCAGCGCCTGTCCGGTGGCAAAATCCATGAGCAGCCAGGCCTGCGCATTGACGGCCGGCGGCGCGGGAACAAACCCAAGGGTCGCCGGCGCGGGTGGCCGGGCGGCGGGGGTTGCCGGCGCCGCCGTGCTGGCGGGCTCATTTTTATCCGGGGGTTTTTTGTCTGCGGCGCCCTTGTCCGCATGAACCTTGATCGAGGGCGCTGATTTTGCCGCGCCGTGGCTGCTTTTTTCCGCCAGCGCCGGCGCTGCCCACAGACCAATGAACACGGTGAGTATATATATGAATGATTTCATGAAGAGTCCAGGTTTGTATTTTATCGAATTTTGCGGGCCGGCTCGCGGCTTCACTCGAGTACGATGCGATATTCTTCCAAGCCCGCTTGCAGCAAGGCATGCACGATGCGATCCGACGCATCCACGTCAGTCAACGGCCCGATTTGCACGCGGTAGACCGCCTGGCCGTTGCTCTCGCCCGGCGCGATCTGCACGTCGGGCACCAGCGCCTGCACGCGCGCGCGCAGGCGATCGGCGTTGCCGCGATCGATGAAGGCGCCGACCTGGATGTAGAACGGCACCGGTGCGCCGCGGCCTTTGGCAGGTACGGTGGCCACCGGCGGCGTGGTCTCCGCAACCGCCGTGGCGGCGGACCCGCCGCCCGGGCTCAGGGCGCGGATTTCGACCAGGCCCGTGCCTTGCGCCCAGATGCCGAGCTTGCGCGCGGCGACATAGGACAAGTCAATGATGCGGTTGTCCTTGAACGGGCCGCGATCATTGACCTTGACCACCGCCCGCTGCCCGGTTTGCAGGTTGGTGACCTCGACATAGGCCGGTATCGGCAGCGTTTTGTGGGCGGCGGTCATTTGATACATGTCATAAATCTCGCCGCTGGAGGTGCGCTTGCCATTAAAGTCCGGCCCGTACCATGAGGCAATGCCGCGTTCGACAAAACCGTTGGCGTTTTTGAGTACATAGTAGCGCCGGCCATCGACGATGTAAGAATCGGGGTTGCCGTATTTTGACAGCGGCTCGGCCTTGGGGACGGCGTCGGGAACCTGTTCCACCGGCACGGGCGGAGGCGAAGGCCTGAAACTGAAACCGCAACCGGCGAGGAACAGCGGCAGCAACACCGCCGGGAACCACCGGCATGAGCGCGGCGTCACTGGATAGCCTCCCCTTGTTCCCCGCACTTCGCGGCGCCTGGAACATGACAGGCTTCACGGATCGCCGCCGCCAGTTGCACCACCACCAGCGCGTAGAGCGGGCTCTGGTTGTAGCGCGTAATGGCGTAGAAGTTATCGAGGCCCAACCAGTACTCGGAGCCGTTTTGCACGGCGAATTGCAGCAACGCCGCCTTTGTCTCCGCCGGCAGCGCGCTTGCGGGCCGTATCCCCTGCTGCGCCAGGGTTTCCACGCTGAGGCTGGGCTTGAGGCCGGCCGCCAGCAGCTTCTGATAATTTTCATTCCCGGTTTGACCGTCGGTTTGCGCAGGAATTGCAATCAACTGGCCCGTGCGCCAGCCGTGCTCGTGCAGATAGTTGGCCACGCTGCCGATGGCATCCGCCGCGCTGCTCCAGATGTCCGCCCGGCCGTCGCCGTCGAAATCCACGGCATAGGCGCGGGTGCTGCTTGGCATGAACTGCGGCATGCCCATCGCGCCCGCGTAGGAGCCGTACAGCGACAGGGCGTCCAGGTGGCGTTCGCGCGTGAGCAGCAGGTAATTCTTCAGTTCGCCGCGGAAAAAATCGGCGCGCGGCGGATAATAAAACGCGAGGGTGTAGAGCGCATCGGCGACCCGGTACCTGCCCGCGTGGCGGCCATAAAAAGTTTCCACGCCCAGAATGGCAACGATGATCCCGGCGTCGACGCCGTATCGCGCCTGTGCCCGCGCCAGTTCATCGGCGTGCAGCCGCCAGAAAACCGCGCCTTCCTGGACGCGTTCCGGAGTGAGAAGGAGGGCCCGGTATTCATACCACGGTTTGACCTCCGCCGGCTTGGCAATGGCCTCCAGAATGTCCGGGAGGCGCTGTGTATCATGGAAGAAGGTGCGCAAGGAGGTGGCGTCGAATCCGTACTCCCGCACCAGTTCATGAATGAACGGCTCGATGGCTGCAGGAGGCGTTTCCTCCGCACACGCCACCGCGCTCATGCACCCTCCCGCAACAGCGGTCAGCAAGAGGAGCAGTGGCAGGGTCAGGGAGCGTAACGGGAAGTGGCGCCTGCGCATCAGAACAGCATTTTTTTCCGGTGCGTATGCACGGACATGAGCATACCGAAAGCCGCCATGAGAGTCACCAGAGAACTGCCGCCGTAACTGATCATGGGCAGCGGCACACCCACCACCGGCAACTGCCCCACCACCATGCCCATGTTCACGAATACATAAATGAACAGCGTCAGCGCCAGACTGCCGGCGAGAAGGCGGCTGGCGTGATCCTGGGCTTCGCTCGCGATCGACAGCCCGCGGGCGATGATCAACAAGTACATCCCGATGAGCAGGGCGGCGCCGGCAAAACCGAATTCCTCGCACACCACGGCGAAGATGAAATCCGTGTGGCGCTCCGGCAGGAATTCCAGCCGCGATTGCGTGCCCTGCAGCCAGCCCTTGCCGAACAGGCCGCCGGAACCGACGGCAATCACGGACTGGATGATGTGATAGCCCGCGCCCAGTGGATCCTGTTGCGGATCGAGCAGGGTGAGTATGCGCTGTCGCTGATAATCATGCAGCAGCGACCAGAGCGGCACCGTGGACGCGGCCACGATCACCACCAGCGCCAGCAGGACGCGCCACGACAAGCCTCCCAGAAAAATGACAAAACCTCCCGCCGCCATGACCAGCACCGCCGTGCCCAGATCCGGTTGCACTGCGATCAAGATCACGGGCAGCAGGATGAACAGTCCGGATAACGTCAGCCGCGCCCACGACGGCGGCAGGCCGTCCACCGTGAGAAAGCGCGCACAGGTCATGGGCACCGCCAGCTTCATGATTTCCGCGGGTTGGAAACGGACCACCCCCAGATCCAGCCAGCGATGCGCCCCGCGGCCGGTTCCCGCGAAATTCAGCACCACCAGCAGGATCATTCCCGCCGCATAAAGCCACGGCGCCAGCCGGGTGAGGGTTTCGGGTTTGAATTGCGCCACGCCCGCCATGATGAAGAGACCGAGCAGCATGCGCCCGCCCTGGCGCGCGACCATCTGCTGATCCTGGCCGGTGGCGCTGTAGAGCACCGCCAGTCCCGCCGCGCACAATATGAAAATGCAGACGAGCAGGATGGGATCGATATGAATCCGCAGCCAGAGCGATTCACGTTTGTCCATGAGGCACCGCCGGGCCCAGCGTCAGAATCCTCAGCAAATATTGATCGAGCACCTGCCGCGCGACCGGCGCGGCGGAACTGCTGCCGCTGGAGCCGTTTTCCACCACCACCGCCAGCGCGATCCGCGGCGCGGTGAGCGGCGCAAAGGCGATGAACAGACCGTGATCGCGCAGACGTTCCGGAACGTCTGTCTCCTCGACGTTCTCGCCCTCCTCGTCCTGCTTGATTCCGAACAATTGCGAAGTGCCGGTCTTGCCGGCGTAGGCGTACGGCGCGCCCTCGCCGGAATGCCGCGCGGTGCCATGTTCACCCTGCACCACTTCGTGCATGGCGGCGGTCACGACGTTCCAATCCCGCGACTGGCGCAGAGTGACCGCGGTTTCGACGGGCGGGGCAATCGTCTCCTCCTCCGCCGGCGGAGAGGGGTGCAGACTGCCGGCGAGATGCGGTGGCACGCTCAGTCCGTGCGTGGCCAGCACCGATACCGCGTGCGCCAGTTGCAGCGGCGTCGCCAGCTGGAAGCCCTGACCGATGCCGGCGATGAGCGTTTCACCGGGATACCAGGGCTGCCGGCGGGTGGCCTGCTTCCAATCGCGCGACGGATTGACGCCGCCCGCCTCGCCGGGCAGATCGATGGCGGTCCTGTCGCCGAATCCAAAACGATCAAGAAAATCGTGCATGCGATCAATCTTGAGGTCCAGCGCCAGCGCGTAGAAATACACGTCGCAGGATTCCACGATGGCCTCCTTCATGTCCATGCGGCCGTGGCCGGGCTTTTTCCAGCAGTGATACTTGCGATCATCGTTGGGCAGCATGAACCAGCCTGGACACCAGGTGGTGGCGCCCGGCGAGCGCACGCCGTAGTACAGCGCCGCCAGCGCCATGAACGGTTTGATGGTCGAACCGGGCGGGTAGACCGCCTGCAAGGCGCGATTGTAGAGGGGGCGGTCCGGCGAATTGAGCAGGGCGGCATACTGGGCGACGCCGATTCCCCTGACGAACGGATTGGGGTCGTAACTGGGCTGGCTCACGAAGGCCAGCACCCCGCCGGTATCGGGATCGAGCGCGACCACGGCGCCGCGCCGGCCGGCGAGCGCCTGCGTGGCGACCCGTTGCAGTGACAGGTTCAGCGTCAGGTGCAGATCCGCGCCGGACACCGCCGGGGTGTTCTCCAGCACGCGCAACACCCGCCCCTGCGAGTTGACCTCGACTTGCTGATAACCGACCTTGCCGTGCAATTCCTCTTCGTAAGTCTGTTCCACGCCGCCCTTGCCGATGTGCGTGGTGGCGCTGTAATTGGCCGCATCCACCGCCCTGAGATCGTTCTCGTCAATGCGGCCGACGTAACCCAGTACATGCGCCAGCAACGCCCCTTGTGGATAGTAACGACTGAGCGATGCAGTGATGTCGAAGCCGGGAAATCGATGGCGATCCAGCGAGAAGCGCGCCACTTCCTCCTCGGTGAGATTGAAGCGCAGGCTGACGTTTTCGAAACGCCGCTTCTGTTTGAGCGCCTGCCGGAAGTGCGTGACATCCGTATCGGTGAGGTCGATTACGCGCCGGATGCGCTGCAGGCTGTCTTCCATGTCGGGGACGCGTTCCGGGACGACGTCGAGACTGAAGGCGGGGCGGTTCTCCGCCACCAGCGCGCCGTCCTGCGTGTAGATCAGCCCGCGCGTCGGGGCCAGCGGCAGCACCTTGACCCGGTTGTCCCGCGACAGGGTGGTGTAATGCTCGTGCTCGGCGATTTGGAGGTAGGCCAGTCGTAACAGCAGCATCCCGAGCAGTACCATGACCAGAAACATGGCGGCAGTCAGCCGGCGCCGCACCAGCTTGAGCTCGCGGACGCGATCTTTGAGCTCCAGCGAATATTCCATCGATCTATCTCAACTCAGATGTGCACGGCGGCGGAGATCGCGCAGGATGACGAACAGCCACGGCCACAACAGCGCGCTGGTCAGCGCCGGCAGGGCCAGGCGCCAGGGATTCGGCGGCTGACCGACCACCGCCATGATGGCGCCGTTCAACGCCATGTAACCCAGGAGCAGACTGCCGACCACGACGGCCTGCTGGCCCAGCGGGAAGACGCGCAAACGGCGATGATTGCTCACCACCAGATAGGTAATAATGCCCAGCCCCAGGGCGTGCTGGCCCAGCACCGCGCTTTGATTGACTTCGATGACGTCCACCAGCAGCCCCAGCACGAAGCCGGTGAACATGCCCACGCGGTTGGGCACGGCCATGGCCCAGTAGATCAGCACCATCGCCACCCATGCCGGCCGCCATGCCACGCCCCATGACGGCAGCGGCATCGCCGTCAACATCAGGGCCACAACGAAACTCGCGGCGATAACCCCTCCGCGCCAGGCGGGCATAGCCATGAAGTTACGGGATGGGAGGAAAAGGCGATCCGGACAGGCCCGCCACCGCCGCCGGCCCGTTCGCCGGCCAGACCAGCAAGACCTGCTGGGAGCGGCCGAGCCGGGCGCTCGGCGCGGCGCTGATTTTCGCGAATGGGTTGCCGGATTCGCGGCTGACCTTGGTCACCTCGCCGACCGGATAACCCGCCGGAAAGCGCCCGCCCAGGCCGGAGGTGGTGACGAGATCGCCCACCCGCACGTCGGCGGTCACCGGCACATAATTCAACTCCAGCACGGCGTCGTTGCCGGTGCCCACCGCGATGGCGCGCACGCCGGTGCGGTTGAATTGCACCGGCAGCGCGTGATTGGGATGGGTGATCAGCATGGCCACGCTGGTGAACGGCGCCACATGAATGACCTGCCCCATCACGCCCTCGGCGTCGACCAGCGGTTGCCCGAGATATACGCCATGCTGGCTGCCCTTGTTGAGCGTCATCTGCGCGGCGTCGGTATCGGCCTGCGCGCCCAGCACATCGGCAACCAGGACTTTCTCGCCCAACTGCACCGAGGAATCCAGTAATTCGCGCAGATGTTTGTTCTCCGATTCCAGCGCCGAGAATTTTTGCAGACGCGATTTCAGCAGCAGGTTCTGCACCTGCAGCTTTTCATTTTCATTCTGAAGCGCCTGGCGGGTGGCCACGGAGGACATCAGCATGTGCGCCGCCTGCACCGGCGCATTGACCATCACCTGCAGCGGATAGACCGCGACCGAAAGCACGGCGCGCAGGGCCTCCAGTTGCCGGTACTGGTGATCCATCACCATGAGCAGGAGCGCACCGGCGATCAGCGTCAGCAACTTCGTCAGCGACGGCGACGGATGGATGAACAAGGACTTCATGCGTCGCTCCCCCTTCTCACGCGCACACTCATCTCTCCCCTTACAACTCGTTGCTACTCAAGCATCAAGACATCCGGCCCATGCTCGTCGATCATCTCCAGCACCCGGCCGCCGCCGCGCGCCACGCAGGTCAGCGGGTCGTCGGCGATGATCACCGGCAGGCCGGTCTCCTCCATCAGCAGCCGGTCGATGTCGCGCAACAGCGCGCCGCCGCCGGTCAACACCAGCCCCCGCTCCGCCACGTCGGCGCCCAGCTCCGGCGGTGTTTTTTCCAGCGCCATCTTGACCGCGCGCACCACGGCGGCCAGCGGGTCTTGCAGGGCTTCAAGAATTTCGTTGCTGTTCAAGGTAAAACTGCGCGGCAGGCCCTCGGCCAGGTTGCGGCCCTTGATCTCGATCTCGCGCACCTCGTTGCCGGGGTAGGCGCAGCCGATCTCCTGCTTGATGCGCTCGGCCGTGGATTCGCCGATCAGGCTGCCGTAATTGCGGCGGATGTAATTGACGATGGCCTCGTCGAACTTGTCGCCGCCGGTGCGCACCGAATCCGAATAGACGACGCCGTTCAGGGATATCACCGCCACTTCCGAGGTGCCGCCGCCGATGTCCAGCACCATCGAGCCGCGCGGATCCGACACCGGCATGCCGGCGCCGATGGCGGCGGCCATCGGCTCCTGGAGCAGAAACACCTCGCGCGCGCCGGCGCCCTTGGCGGAATCATGGATGGCGCGGCGTTCGACCTGCGTGGAACCGCAGGGCACACATACGAGCACGCGCGGGCTGGGGCGGAAGATGCGGTTGCCGTGCACCTTGTGGATGAAGTGCTGCAGCATCTTCTCGGTGATCTCGAAATCGGCGATGACGCCGTCCTTCATCGGCCGGATGGCGTTGATGTGCTCCGGTGTGCGGCCGAGCATGCGCTTGGCCTCGACACCGACGGCGGCGATGGTCTTGTGGCCGCTGTTGTCGCGGCCCTTGCGTACCGCGACCACCGAGGGCTCGTTCAACACGATGCCCTTGCCGCGGACGTAGATCAATGTGTTGGCCGTGCCCAGATCGATGGACAAATCGTTGGAGAACAGGCCTCGTAGTTTTCTTAGCATGTGTACTCTGGTCGTTGTAACCGATATTGCCGCCTATTGTACGCGATAAGCAGTTGGATGTGGCGGTGCGCCAACTGCCTATTTCCGGCTGGTGGCGCGGAGTTAGGATACATATCTTAACACCGTCGCAGGTATCAGGTAACCATCAAATGTGCTATTTTCCGCTCCGGAGATGGCGGGGTGGTTCTCGCCTCCTTTTCGGGTGCATCCATCGATCGAGGTCAACGTGGCATTAAGCCAGGAAGAAGTTTTGGCCATCGCGCGGCTGGCGCGTTTGCAGGTGCCGGACGAACGGCTGCCCGCGCTCGCAAAACAACTGTCCGGCATATTGGAATTCGTCGCGCAGATGAATGCCGTGGATACTGGCAAAGTCGAGCCGCTGGCGCATCCCCTCGACGTCAGCGCGCGCATGCGCGAGGACGAGGTGACCGAGCCGGATCAGCGGCGTGAATTCCAGGCCATCGCCCCGGCCGTTGAGGCCGGTCTTTATCTGGTGCCCAAGGTCATCGAATAACACCGCGCTTTTCGTCTCATGGCCGAACTGCATCATCTCTCTCTGGCGGAACTGGCGCGCGGTCTCGTGCGCGGCGATTTTTCCAGCACCGATCTGACCCGCGCTTGTTTGCAACGCATCGAGGCGCACGATCCGAAACTCAACAGCTTCATCACCGTCACCGCCGAACGGGCGCTGAAGCAGGCCGCCGAGGCCGACGCCCGCCGCCGCACCGGCGACATCGCGCCGTTGAACGGCGTGCCCTACGCGCACAAGGACATCTTCTGCACGAAGGGCGTGCGCACCACCTGCGGCTCGCGCATGCTGGAAAATTTCATCTCACCTTACGATGCCACAGTCACCGAGCGGTTCAATGCCGCAGGTTTGGTGATGCTCGGCAAAACCAACATGGACGAGTTCGCGATGGGCTCCTCCAACGAAACCAGTCATTTCGGCGCGGTGCGCAATCCCTGGAACACGGACTGCGTCCCCGGCGGTTCGAGCGGCGGCACTGCGGCAGCGGTGGCCGCGCGGCTGGCGCCGTTCGGCACCGGCACGGACACAGGCGGCTCCATCCGCCAGCCGGCGGCATTGTGCGGCATCACCGGCATCAAGCCGACCTATGGCTGCGTGTCGCGCTGGGGCATGATCGCCTTCGCGTCGAGCCTTGATCAGGGCGGCCCCATGACGCAGACCGCCGAGGACGCAGCGCTGGTGCTAAACGTGATCTGTGGCTTCGATGCGCGCGATTCGACTTCACTGGAGCGACCTGCCGAGGACTACGCGCGCGATCTGAATGCGTCACTCAAGGGACTGCGCATCGGTCTGCCAAAGGAATATTTCGGCCAGGGGCTGGACCCGGCGGTGGCGGACACGGTACACGCCGCCGTGCGCGAGTTCGAAAGGCTCGGCGCGAAGATCAAGGAAATCAGCCTGCCCAACGGTCATCTCTCCATCCCGGCGTACTACGTCGTGGCGCCCGCTGAATGTTCCTCGAACCTGAGCCGCTTTGACGGCGTGCGCTACGGCCACCGCTGCGACAAACCCAGGGACTTGATGGACCTCTACTGCCGCTCGCGCGGCGAAGGCTTCGGCCCCGAAGTGCAGCGCCGCATCCTGATCGGCACCTATGCCCTCTCCGCCGGTTACTACGACGCCTACTATCTCAAGGCGCAGAAGATCCGCCGTTTGATCCGCGATGATTTCGCGCGTGCCTTCAAGGAAGTCGACCTGATCGCCGGCCCCACCTCGCCGACCACGGCCTTCAAGATCGGCGAGAAGACCTCCGATCCGGTGACCATGTATCTCTCCGACATCTACACCATCGCCGTCAACCTCGCCGGCCTGCCGGGCATGTCGATCCCGGCCGGCTTCGTCAACAATCTGCCGGTGGGCCTGCACGTGATCGGCAATTACTTTGGCGAGGCGCGCATGCTGAACGCCGCCCACCAGTATCAGCAGGCCACCGACTGGCATAAGCGCCGGCCTGCGGCATTCGGCTAAGCGAAGAAATCATATGAACTGGGAAACAGTCATCGGCTTGGAAATCCACGCGCAGCTTTTAACGCGCAGCAAGATTTTCTCCGGTGCCGCGACCGCGTTCGGGGCCGAGCCGAATACACAGGCCTGCGCCATCGACCTCGGTCTGCCGGGCGTGCTGCCGGTGCTGAACAAGGAGGCCGTGCGCATGGCCGTGGCCTTCGGGCTGGCCGTGAACGCGCAGATCGCGCCGCGCTCCGTGTTCGCGCGCAAGAATTACTTTTATCCCGATCTGCCCAAGGGCTATCAGATCAGTCAGTACGAACTGCCCGTTGTTGGCAAAGGATCCATCCACATCCAGCTTGACGGTAGCGACAAACGCATCGGCATCACCCGCGCGCATCTGGAGGAGGACGCCGGCAAATCGCTGCACGAGGACTTCCACGGCATGAGCGGCATCGATCTCAACCGCGCCGGCACACCGCTATTGGAAATCGTCTCCGAGCCGGACATGTGCTCGGCCAAGGAGGCCGTCGCTTACATGAAGGCGATCCACCAGCTCGTGCGTTATCTCAGGATTTGCGACGGCAACATGCAGGAGGGCAGTTTTCGCTGCGACGCCAATGTGTCCGTCCGCCGGCAGGGTGAAAGCAAACTCGGCACGCGCTGCGAAATCAAAAATCTGAACTCGTTCCGCTTTATCGAGCACGCCATCAATCATGAGATCGCGCGCCAGATCGAACTTATCGAAGGCGGCGGCAAGGTCGTGCAGGAAACCCGTCTGTACGATCCGGACAAAGACGAGACCCGTTCGCTGCGCGCCAAGGAGGAGGCCAATGACTACCGCTACTTCCCCGATCCCGATCTGCTGCCGCTGGTCATCGAGCCTGCGTTTATTGAATCCGTGGAGCAGTCGCTGCCGGAATTGCCGGAGGCCAAGCGCGGACGGTTCATGAATCAGTACGCCTTGTCGGCCTATGACGCCGGCGTGCTCACCGCCAGCCAGGAGCTGGCCGATTATTACGAGGCCTGCGTCAAGCTCGTCGGCGGCGAGGCAAAGCTCGTCGCCAACTGGATCATGGGTGATCTCTCGGCCTTTTTGAACAAGGAAGGCAAGGACATCACGCAGAGCCCGGTGTCGCCGGAACTCCTGAGCGGCATGATCAAACGCCTCATCGACAAAACCATCTCCAGCACCATCGCCAAGAAGGTCTTTGAACTCATGTGGGCCGGCGAAGGCACCGCCGATCAAATTATCGAGAAACACGGACTGAAGCAAGTCACCGACACCGACGCCATCGAAAAGGCCATCGCCGAGGTCATGACCGAGAACCCCACGCAACTCGAACAGTACCGTTCCGGCAAGGACAAACTCTTCGGCTTCTTCGTCGGCCAGGTCATGAAGAAGATGCAGGGCAAGGCCGCTCCCGATCAGGTCAACGCCCTGCTCAAAACCAAATTACAGCCGTGAAAAATATCAGCACCGAGTGCTGGCTTCGTATTGTTAATGTTTGCCCTTGGCGCAACAGGTCTGGCACTACATTTTTATGGATTTAGAAAATTAGGAATGACCTTAGTAGCGATGGCAATTTTCATAGCATTCTTTGGTGTTGCAAAGAATGTTACAGCCCTATTTGCACAATTATTCATAAAGAAAAAATAAAA
Source organism: Gammaproteobacteria bacterium (assembly GCA_035501935.1). NCBI lineage: Bacteria > Pseudomonadati > Pseudomonadota > Gammaproteobacteria > Gammaproteobacteria bacterium. The sequence goes on from DATJVC010000004.1 coordinate 73,203, forward strand.
GAGCATATTAGTCAGCATCGCTGGAAATGGAGAAACGTGGCATTATGCCCGCCAGGGGATGGGCCTGTCTTCGTAAATGAGCCCTGCATGGATTCACCGTTCAGATTATAGAGGGGATGCCCGTGGTCGCCAGCATGACTGCTTTTGCGCGCAGTTCGGTCCAGGGAGACTGGGGCCGCGCGACGTGGGAATTGCGCTCGGTCAATCACCGCTTTCTGGAAATCACCTTGCGGCTGCCGGAGGAATTGCGCGGCCTGGAGAGCAACTTCCGCGAGCGCATCGAGCAGCGCGTCAAGCGCGGCAAGGTGGACGGGCTGCTGCGCTATGACGGCTCGGCCGCGGCCTCGCAGACACCACATGTGAATGTCGAACTGGTGCGCGCGCTGATTGCCGCCGGCTCGCAGATCGATGCCCTGCTCAAGAATCCCTCGCCGCTCAAGACCTGCGACCTGCTGCGCTGGCCGGGCGTTTTGAGTGTCGAAGAAACCAACGTCGAGGTGCTCGGCGAGGTGCTATCCACGCTGCTCGAACAGACGCTGGACGCCCTGGTCGCCACCCGCCGCCGTGAGGGCGGCAAACTCGCGCAACTGATCGAGCAGCGCTGCGGCGCATTGGGCCAGCGTGTCGCCCAGATGCGGACGCAGTTGCCCGCCATCCAGGAGCATCTCAAAAATCGCCTGCGCCAGCGCCTCCAGGAACTGAGCCTGACCAACATCGAGCCGGGGCGGTTGGAACAGGAACTCGCACTCATGCTGCAACGCCTCGACGTGGCCGAGGAGATGGACCGGCTGGAGACCCACATCGCCGAGACCGGGCGCGTGCTGGCACAGGACCCGGCGCCCGGGCGGCGGCTGGATTTCCTGATGCAGGAGTTGCACCGCGAGGCCAACACGCTGGGGTCCAAATCCGCGCACGTGGACACCACCGGCGTCGCGCTCGACCTCAAGGTGATCATCGAGCAGATGCGCGAGCAGATTCAGAATATAGAATGACGACCGCGGACCTCTTCATCGTCTCGGCGCCCTCCGGCGCGGGCAAGACCAGCCTCGTCAACGCACTCGTGGCTTCCTTCGATCGGGTGGTGCCCTCAGTCTCCTACACCACGCGCCCGCCGCGTCCCACCGAGCGCAACGGCGTCGATTATCACTTTGTCAGTCCGGCGGAGTTCGATCGCATGATTACCGCCGGCGCCTTCCTCGAACACGCGGAGGTATTCGGCAACCGCTACGGCACCGCGCGCGCGGCCATCGAGACCGAGTTGGGCAAAGGACGCGACGTGGTGCTGGAGATCGACTGGCAGGGCGCCCGCCAGATACGCGTCCGGATGCCCGAGAGCGTCAGCATCTTCATCCTGCCGCCCTCGCTGCCGGAGCTGGAACGCCGCCTGCGCAATAGGGAAAGCGACGATGCGGAGACAATCCGGCGCCGCCTCGAGGAGGCGGCCGCGGAGATGTCGCACTACCCGGAATACGACTACGTCATCGTCAACGGGATCTTCGAGCAGGCGCTGCTG
>DATJVC010000005.1 GCA_035501935.1 Gammaproteobacteria bacterium
CGTTCGACACGGGGTCCTCGCCGTTGCCGTTGCCGTTGCCGTTGCCGTTGCCGTTGCCGTTGCCGTTGCCGTTGCCGTTGCCGTTGCCGTTGCCGTTGCCGTTTTCCGCTATGCGCTCCGCGATGCGCTCAACACCCACCAATTTTTCGCCGTCGGCCAGATTGATGAGGCGCACGCCCTGGGTGTTGCGGCCCATCACCGAAATGCCACCCGCCGGGGTGCGCACCAGCGTACCGGAATCGCTGATCAGCATCACCTCATCCTCGTCGGTGACGAAAACCGCGGCCACCACCTCGCCGTTGCGCTCCGTGGTCTGGATGGAAATGACGCCCTGGCCGCCGCGACCGTGCACCGGGTAGTCCTCCACCGGGCTGCGCTTGCCATAACCCTTCTGTGTCGTGGTCAGTATGGTGCTGTAGGGCTCGGCGATGATGAGCGAGATCACCCTCTGCCCTTCGCCCAGACGCATGCCACGCACGCCGCGGGCGTTGCGGCCCATCGGCCGCACGTCATCCTCGCTGAAGCGGATGGCCTTGCCGGCGTTGTTGAACAGCATGATGTCCTGCCTGCCGTCCGTCAGCGCGACGCCCACCAGGGCGTCGTCATCCGGCAGGTCGACGGCGATGATCCCCGACGGCCGCGGCCGTGAATATTCCGAGAGCGCCGTCTTCTTCACGTTGCCCTGTTTGGTCGCCATGAACACGTAGCGATCCTCGGCGAATTCCTTGATCGGCAGGAGCGCCGTGATGCGCTCGCCTTCGGACAGCGGCAACAGATTCACCAGCGGCTTGCCGCGCGCAGTCGGACCCGCCTGCGGCAACTGCCACACCTTGATCCAGTAAATCTTGCCGCGACTGGAGAAACACAGCACCATGTCATGGGTATTGGCGACAAAGAGTTTCTCGACGAAGTCCTCCTCGCGCGTGGTGGCGGCGATGCGCCCCTTGCCGCCGCGGCGTTGCGAGCGGTACACGTCCACCGGCTGCGATTTGGCATAGCCGGCATGCGACAGCGTCACCACCACCTCCTCCGGCGCAATCAGGTCCTCCTCGTTCAAATCCTGATGATCGTCGATGATCTCGGTGCGGCGATCGTCGCCGTACTTCTCGCGCATGTCGTTCAATTCATCGCGGATCACCTGCATCAGTCGCTCCGGACGGCCGAGGATGTCGCGGAGGTCGGCAATAGCGGCGAGCACTTCCTCGTACTCCTTTAAAATCTTGTCCTGCTCCAGGCCGGTCAACCGGTGCAGCTTGAGGTCCAGGATCTCCTGGGCCTGCACTTCCGACAGCCGGTAACCTTCGGTGGACAGGCCCAGTTCCGGCGCCAGGCCCTCGGGCCGCGAGGCATCGGCGCCGGCGCGCTGCAGCATCTGCACGACCATGCCCGGCGGCCATACCCGCGCAATCAGTCCTTGTTTGGCCTGTGCCGGATTCGGGCTGGCCTTGATCAGCGCGATGACCGGATCGATGTTGGCCAGCGCGATGGCCAAACCCTCCAGCTTGTGGGCGCGTTCGCGGGCCTTGCGCAAATCGTAAACGGTGCGGCGGGTCACTACCTCGCGACGGTGACTTACGAACGCCTCAATCATCTGCTTCAGATTGAGCAGCTTCGGCTGTCCGCCGGACAGTGCCACGCAGTTGATGCCATACACTTCCTGCATCTGCGTGTGCTTGTAGAGATTGTTGAGCACCACCTCGGCCACTTCGCCACGTTTCAGCTCGATGACCATGCGCATGCCGTCCTTGTCGGACTCATCGCGCAGTTCGCGGATGCCCTCAATTTTCTTTTCCTTGACCAGTTCGGCGATGCGTTCGAGCAGGCGCGCCTTGTTCACCATGTACGGCAGTTCGGTGACCACGATGCGCTGCTTGTCATCGTCGCTGCCGTAGGTCTCGAAGACGGTGCGGGCCCGCACGAAGATGCGGCCGCGGCCGGTGCGGTAGGCCTCGCGAATGCCCGCCACGCCGCTGATGATGCCGGCGGTGGGGAAATCCGGCCCGGGCACAAGCCGCATCAGCTCCTCGATGCTGACCTCGGGTTTGTCAATCAGCGTGATGCAGGCATTGATGATTTCACGCAGATTGTGCGGCGGGATGTTGGTGGCCATGCCGACCGCGATGCCGGAGGAACCATTGACGAGCAGGTTCGGAAATTTCGCCGGCAGGATGGTGGGCTCCTGCTCCGCACCGTCGTAGTTCGGCACGAAATTGACAGTCTCCTTGTCGAGATCGGCGAGCAGTTCATGGGCGATGCGCGCCATGCGCACTTCGGTGTAGCGCATGGCGGCGGGATTGTCGCCGTCCACCGAGCCGAAATTGCCCTGCCCGTCCACCAGCAGGTAGCGCAGCGAGAAATCCTGCGCCATGCGCACGATGGTGTCGTACACCGCCGTGTCGCCGTGCGGGTGATACTTGCCGATGACGTCGCCGACGACGCGCGCCGATTTCTTGTAGGGTTTGTTCCAGTCGTTTCCGAGTTCGTGCATGGAAAAGAGCACGCGGCGATGGACCGGTTTCAGTCCGTCGCGCACGTCGGGAAGCGCCCGGCCGACGATGACGCTCATGGCGTAGTCCATGTAGGACTGCCGCATCTCGTCTTCGATATTTACCGGCAATAATTGCCTGGCGAATTCAGTCATGCGGGCGTCTTTCAACCCGCCTTTTCAAGAGGTTCATCCTGGAAAGCGGTAAGATAGTTTAACAACATGATTTTAAAAGGCTTTTAAACAAAATGCGCCGGTGTTTCCACGGCGCTTTTTCAAGTGTTAAATTCTACCATGCACGGACCCGCAGTGCACTGAAAATTTGCGTGATTTTTCAGCCTTGGATCACCTGCGCCACGCGCGCGGCATCGGGACGTTCAATGAGGCCTTTTTCCGTCACGATCACATCGATGAGCGCCGCCGGCGTCACGTCAAACACCGGGTTCCACGCCCCCGCGCCGGCCGCCGCCACGGGCATGCCGGCATGGCTCAGCACCTCCGCCGCGTCGCGTACCTCGACCGGAATGTCGCGTCCGCTCAAGACCGTCAGATCGAAGGTCGAGGACGGCGCCACCACCATGAATTTCACGCCGTGCGCGCGCGCCGAGAGCGCCAGCATGTAGGTGCCGATCTTGTTGGCGGTATCGCCGTTGGCGGCGATGCGGTCGGCACCGACGATCACGCAATCCACGCCATGGGTCGCCATCAGATGCGCGGCCGCTGCGTCGGCCAGCACCGTCACCGCCATCCCGTCCCGCGACAATTCCCACGCCGTCAGGCGCGCGCCCTGCAGCCACGGCCGCGTTTCGTCCACATAGACCGCCTTGAGCGATCCGCGGGCATGGGCGGCGCGGATGACCCCGAGCGCGGTGCCGTAACCGCCGGTCGCCAGCGCCCCGGCGTTGCAATGCGTGAGCACCGTGGCTTTGGGCGGCAACCAGTCGGCGCCCAGTTTGCCCATCTTGAGATTGGCGGCGCGATCCTCGTCGTGGATAGCCTGGGCTTCGGCCAGCAGCGCCGCCTCCGGTGACCCATTGATGGCATCGAACCGGCCTCGCATGCGTGTAATGGCCCAGCGCAGATTGACGGCCGTGGGCCGCGAGGCGGCGAGCCGCGTTAAATCTGCTTCGATGGCATCGCGCCAATTGTCTCCGGCACCTTGATAAGCCGTTCGCGCGGCCAGGACCACGGCATAGGCCGCCGCGATGCCGATGGCCGGCGCCCCGCGCACCACCATGCCATGGATGGCCCGCGCCACTTCGGGTGCGGTATTCATGGTGAGATATTCTTCGCGCTGCGGCAACCGGCGCTGATCCAGCAAGCGAAGGCCGCCGTCCCGCCATTCCACCGCATGAAAAGATTCCCGCCCAGCCGCAGGCTGCTCCACGTTCATCTCTCCGCAAACCGGCACGCCATGTACAATACCTGCTCATGCCGTCCAACTCCATCGACCTGCTGTTGACCGCGCGCTGGGTCATTCCGGTCGAACCGGAGGGCGCCGTGCTCGAGCACCACGCGCTGGCCGTCGATCAAGGCCGCATCATCGCGCTGCTGCCCGCCCAAGAAGCCGTGCAGCGTTACCAAGCGCGCGAAACCGTCCGCCTGGCGGGACATGCCCTGCTCCCCGGCTTCATCAACGCCCATACACACGCCGCTATGAACCTGCTGCGCGGCTATGCCGACGATCGGGCCCTCATGGACTGGCTGCAAAACCACATCTGGCCAGCCGAGGCAAAATGGGTGGGCCCGGAATTCGTGTGCGACGGCAGCCAGCTCGCCATCGCCGAGATGCTGCGCGGCGGCGTCACCTGCTTCAACGACATGTACTTTTTCCCGGAAGAGACCGCGCGCGTGGCGGCGGCGGCGGGCATACGCGCCATCCTGGGCATGATCGTCATCGACTTCCCCTCCGCCTACGCCGCGCATGTCGATGAGTATTTCAAAAAGGGCCTGGCGCTGCATGATGAATGCCGCGACCACGCCCTCATCCACACTGGCTTTGCGCCGCACGCGCCTTATACCGTCTCCGATGACGCCTTCCGGCGCATCGCCACGCTGACCGGCGAATTGAATGTGCCGATCAGCATTCACGTGCACGAGACCGCGGGCGAAGTTCGCGAGGCGCTGGCAAAGACCGGCGAGCGGCCGTTGAAACGTCTGGAGCGGCTGGGGTTGATCACGCCGCAATTGCTGGCCGTGCACATGACGCAACTGGAGCCGCACGAGATTGCCCTGCTCGCAGCCCAGGGCGCGCACGTCATCCATTGCCCGGAATCCAACCTCAAGCTCGCCAGCGGCTTCTGTCCCGTCGCCGCATTGCTCAAGGCCGGCGTCAATGTCGCACTCGGCACCGACGGCGCCGCCAGCAACAACGACCTCGACATGTTCGGCGAGATGCGCACCGCCGCCCTGCTCGCCAAGGCCGTGGCGAATGACGCCACCGCCGTGCCGGCGGCGCAGGCCCTGCGCATGGCCACGCTTAACGGGGCCCGGGCCCTCGGCATGGATGACCTGACCGGTTCGCTCGTTTGTGGTAAAGCGGCGGACGTAATTGCGGTGGATCTAAGTCCGGTGGAGACACAGCCTGTACACGATCCGATCTCGCAGATTGTCTACGCCGCCGCCCGCGACCAGGTCACCGATGTCTGGGTTGCCGGCCGGCAGTTGTTGAAGCAGCGCAAACTTCTCACTCTTGACGTACCCGCCGTCAGCGCCGCCGCGCATCTCTGGCGTGATAAATTGCACGACGCTCGGTAAATCATCATGTCTTCAATTCACTCGTCAAGACATCCCAGCGATTGATGATGATGCAGAAAAGATCGGCGGTCAGTTCGGCGTCGTAGATTGCCGAATGCGCCTTCCCCGAGTTCCATTCCAGGCCGGCCACCTTGACGGCCCGTGCCAGCACGGTCTGGCCGAAAGCGAGCCCCGCGAGTGAGGCGGTGTCCAGCGTGGTGAAGGAATGAAACGGGCTGCGCTTGATTTTGCAGCGCTCCGCCGCCGCCTTCACGAAGGCCAGATCGAAGAAGGCGTTGTGGCCCACCAGTATGGCGCGGCTGCAACCCTGCTTTTCGATCTCCTGCCGCACCGGTTTGAAAATTTTCTCCAGCGCCTCCTTCTCCGGCAGCGCCATGCGGAATGGATGATACGGGTCGATGCCGTTGAATTTCAGCGCCTCCGGATCGAGTCTGGCCCCCTCAAAAGGCAGCACATGCGAATGCAGCGTCTCGCCGCGTTCCCAACGGCCCTCGCCATTGATCCGCAGCAGCACCGCGGCGATTTCAAGCAGGGCATTTTTGATCGGATCGAAGCCCGCAGTCTCGACATCCACAACCACCGGCAGAAAACCGCGAAACCGCCGCGCCACAGGCGTGCGGGGGCTGGCGGGCTCAATGGGTTCAATCAGGTCTTCTGCAGTTTCCATGTACATTCCCCGCCGGCGCGAAACGGCACCAGCGTATGTTCGCCAAAAGGCAGCGATTCCGGCACACGCCAGGTTTCGCGCTTGAGGATGATTTTATTCTTATTGCGCGGCAGACCGTAGAAATCGGCGCCAGAGAAGCTGGCGAATGATTCCAGCCTGTCGAGCGCGCCGGCTTGTTCAAACACCTCGGCATACAGCTCGATGGCGGCATGGGCAGTATAGATGCCGGCGCAACCGCAGGCGGACTCCTTGGCGTGACGCGCATGCGGCGCGCTGTCGGTACCGAGAAAAAACTTCGGATTGCCGCTGACGGCCGCGCGCACCAACGCCTCGCGGTGCGACTCCCGTTTCAGCACCGGCAGGCAGTAGTGATGCGGCTGGACGCCCCCGGCAAGCATGGCGTTACGGTTTAAAAGCAGGTGATGCACCGTGATCGTGGCACCGACACTGGCTGGCGCGCCCATCACAAAATTCGCGGCGTCCTTCGTGGTGATGTGCTCAAAGACCACTTTGAGCGCGGGAAAATTGCGCGTGATCGGTTGCAGGACATGCTCGATGAAAACCTTTTCACGGTCGAAAATATCGACATGGGTATCCGTCACCTCGCCATGGACCAGCAACGGCAGGCCGGCGCGCTGCATCTCTTCCAGTACCGGCAGGACTTTGGCTATCGCGGTCACCCCTTCATCGGAATTCGTGGTCGCACCCGCCGGATAATATTTCACCGCGTTCACGAAGCCACTCGCGGCGGCAACCTTGATCTCCGTTGGCGGCGTATTGTCGGTGAGATACAGAGTCATCAACGGTGCAAAGGCGGCGCCTTTGGGCAATGCCGCGAGAATGCGGTCGCGATAGGCGCGGGCCCGTGCCACTGTCGTCACCGGCGGCCTAAGGTTCGGCATGACAATGGCGCGTGCGAACTGCCGTGCCGTGTCCTGCACCACGCTGGCCATGTAGGGGCCGTCACGCAAATGCACGTGCCAGTCGTCCGGCCGGGTCAGCGTCAACGATTGCATGGCCGTGGTACGAGTTCCTCGTTGTCCGTTATCCCGCATTGTGAAGTGAAGATAATGATTAGAAAAGTCATATAACCAACGGAATTCAGGATGGTGCTTGCGACACTATACACCTGGCGCATGCGCAGATGACCCATGGCGCCCGGAAATTCCGCGATTCTGTGCATGGACAACCGTAAATTTCGGTGCCATGCTGCATTCAAATAAGTTTCGCATCGTTTTCAAAAAACGACTTACATAGGGATCCGGGGGGATCCATTGCATGGGGGGGGCGCCGGGACTTTCGTCCCGGCGGACAATGCATCTATGTATTTCCTATCTTCGATCGCCGAGAGCCCGCTGGCGCGCGTTCTGCCGCCGGCCTCTGAAACTTCGTCGCCACTGCGCGGGGTATGCGCGCTTGTGCGCCGCTGCGCGCTGTATACGCTGATCGGTACCGGCCTGCTGCTGGCCACGTCATTGCCCGCCCAAGCCGAATTGAAGGCGGAAGCGCCGTCCCTCAAGGACACTATCATCGAAAAGGGCAAGGAAAAGGCGACCGATGCGGCCGTTGATGCTGCGTTTGACAAATTCAAGGACGTAGTCGCGGGCGGCGAAATTACCCCGGAGATGTACCAGATATTGCAGTCAGTGTTCAACAGTATCGATGGCATGAAGGGAATACGCCGCAGCCCCTGTGAAGCGGCGGCCTATGACATGGCCTGGCAGGACGCCTTTGACGCCGCCCATCAGGGTCCGATAACCGCTTTTGGACGTGCCATCCTGGACACGTTGAAAAACCTCTTCTCCTTCGGCAGTGCCGGCCTGGCTGGCGAGGTTGCGGATTGGGCGAAGGATCAGGGGATCGATTTCGCCAAGGACAAGTTCAAGGATCTCCTGAGCGAATACATCCGCGGCAAACCGCCGGAAAAATATGAGAACTCCTTCACGCGCGGCGCCTGTACACAAGCGATCGAGGCGGTCTGGGACAAGGCGACGGGCAGTTATCACGTGCTGCTGAGCGGTGGTTGCGGCTGCCAGCCCTACACCTTTGGAGGCTTGACGTACGGGCACAATATCACCGTGCACATCAAAAGCTGGTTCGTATATGTCACCGGCAGGGTCTCGGTAAAACCCACGGATGATAACAGCGGCATGACGCTGATAGTGGGCACGCCGCACATCAGTCTGCGCGCGGATTGCGACAGCTGCGCCGAACCCACCCACACGACCGCGAAGCCGACCGGCGGAAGCGTCACTGCCGGCGGGGTAACGACGGGCACGGGCGGCGGCACGACTACCGGCGGTGGTACAACCACGGGTGGAGGAGGCGTGACTCCGCCGCCACCCCCACCAGCGCCGCCGCCTCCACCGCCGCCCCGTCCGCAATGGTCGGAGCAGAATCCCTGCCCTGAATGCCGGCCCTTCCTGGATCTGGCAATCAAGCATCAGCAGGAAGCCGCGAAATATGATCAGGAGGTCCAGCGCATTCGTGGTCAGATCGCCGACAACGGCGGGGAGCAGCAAAAGGTCCTCGACAAGATCGCCCGTGAACAGAAGGAGATTGAAGCCATCGGCAAGTCCGGGGCCGGCGGCTCGGCCTACGACCCCGAGACCGGGAACACCACCGAGGCGTGGACCCAGCCGGACGGTCGCGTGAAGGTCACCGTCAAGGATGCCAATGGCAATGTCATCGAGGAGCGCTGGCGCGATCGCCGCGATGCCGGCAAGGTACGCGATGAACTCGCCGCTGACCAGAAAAAACTCCAGGAACTGAAGCAAAAGCAGGAGCAGTTGCAGAAGGATCTGGACTACAACCAGCGTGGTGCGGATACCCAGCGCAAGCTGGCCGACGACGCAATGCGCGCCCTGCGCGAATGCATCGCCGAGAAATGCGGTGTGCTTGATGTGCAGGTCCAGCAGGTCTATCACATCACGGGGAACAATCCATTCGACCCGCAGGATCCGACCGCCAGGGAGGCCAATCAGCAGATCGAAGAGCGTACGCAGACCACTACCGGCACAAGTGGTGGCGGCACCTTCCTGGTGACCAGTGGCACTTATTTTGGCAGCGGCGGCTGTGGAATTTTTTCAACCGATCTCACCGTGTCAGGCGGATCGGTCACCGCCAGTCCCTTGGGGGCGAATGCCTCGGTCATGTTCACCGTGAACGGCGCCGATGCCCGCTCGAACAGCACCAATCTCACCATTCTCGCCGCCCCGGGCCATACCTGTGATATCAAGGATGGCAGCAGTTCAACAACGTTCAGCCTGTTCTGCTTCAGAACCGCCAATCCGGCGATTAACTGCACCGAACCCATGCACCCGTAGGCCGCCGATGAAAACGCGAACGTTGCTTGCTCACTGCGCCCTGGCACTCGCGATCTCTTTGCATTCGATCTGCGGAGTGGAGGCGCGCCAGTTCCGCCAGCTGCGCCAGATCGCCTCTCCGACCACCAACATTGCGACATTGCCCGCCAATGCGCGGCCCGTATCGCAGATGCATCCTCTCTCGCGCGAACAGGTGGCACCGCTGGTGGAAAAGGTCATCTCGGCCTGGAATACGGCACAGCTCGGGGACATGCTGGGGACGGAGTTTTATGACAGCAGCAGGTTGACCGATGCCGTGAACAGGCTGGCGACGCGCGATGCGACCCTGCGGCTGCAGTCGGTACAGGGCGTGCAGACCCTCCAGCAATACTACGACGGTGAAGATGGCAAACTGGTGAGCATTGTCTCCGCCACGGTCCGCACCCAGCTCGAATTCAACGACCCCCAGAATGGATTCCAGCGCCGCCCCGGCGTCAATGAATACATCCTCAAGATAACCCAGACCGCGCCCCCGCCATGATCCGCCGACGCGCTGATCGCGATGTCATGCTTCGCTGCGCGGTCGCCGCGGGAGCCTTGTACACGGCATTCGCCAGCGCCGATGATCAGGTGCCATTCCCCGGCTGGGACATCAACGGCTCCAATACGTTGCGGCTGGAATCCTACGATAATAACGGCGACAAGAGCGCGAGTCCTTACCCGTTCGACGGCGGCCAGTACTACGACGAATACGGCCTGAACTTCCTGAATAACGAAACGCCCTATGATACCTGGCGTCTGCAGCTCTACGGCGTATTCAACGCCTCGGATTACCGCTCGCATGATCGAGGTGTCGTGCCGGAACGCATGAGTCTGGTGCACGAAAAGGGCGATGGCGACCTGCCCTATCGCGCGGAACTCGGTGATTACTTCTCCTACTACAGTTTCCTCACGCTGCAGCGTTCGCTCAAAGGGTTGCAGATTGAACTGCAGCCGCATGCCGACTCCGCCGGCTGGCAGCATTCCATAGTCCTCACGAGCGGCACGCCCATCCAGTCATGGAAAAATTTCACGCCCCACGAGGACGCCGTCAACGGCGCCTCATGGCTGATGGACAACGGGCATGGAAGCTCCTACGCGCTCAATTTCGTGGCGAGTCACCGCTCCGGCAACGCAGTTCTTGGCACCCTCGTCCGGGACCAGTACACCACCAGCCTTGCCGGCGAGCAGGAATTCCTCGGCACGGCCCAGCGTGTCACCGTGGAGGGTGAGGCCGCTTACATGTGGGGCGACGACGATGGCGTTGCCGGCGTCAACAACGGCCAGGATCGCAACGGCAACGGCTTTTTTGGTGAAATCCGCGGCCAGGACCTGCATCTTCCCCTCGACTACCGCGCGCGGGTGGAATACTACACGCGGGACTTTCAGCCGCGCGGCGGGGTCATCACCCCCGATCGCCGATCGGTGGAGTTTCACGCGGGCTGGCGTTTTGACTCGGGCCTGCGCCTGAGCGGCCGCATCCAGGCCTTCGAAGACGCATTTCAGACGAAAAATTCCCTCGATACCCACACCGTGGGCTTCAATCTCTCCGGACCGATGTTCCGCGGCACGCTGAACGGCGTTACCGGCAGTATGGATTTCTACGTGCAGACTCTGGACAACGACAACAACACCATCGATCAACGCGTCGTCAACTCCACCATCAACCTGAGCAAGCCGCTGCCCGGCGACTGGTACGGGCGGCTGGCGGTTTTTCTCCAGGACATTGACGACCATACTCCGACGAATGCGGACTTATGGACCGGTCAGTATCAGGTGAGTGCTGATCACACTTTCGTACTCGCCGGTTTCGACGGCACCATCACGCCCGGAATCATGTACCGCAATCTCAGGAACGGCCCGCCCAAAGCCGATGACTGGAGCCCCACACTGGCGCTGCGCATGAACCGGGGCCCGCATGCGGTCGGCTTCAATTACGGTTTCCTGACGCAGGATCGGCATTTTGTTGGCGCGACGGACATCGACACCCAGACTGTGGCGTTCGACTACCGCTACACCCTGCGTCAGAACACCTTCGGTGTCGATTTCAACCTATTCGATCGCAATCCCAATCCCGGACGTTTCACCGATGCCTGGCGCACCGGCATTTTCTGGACCTACAGCTTCGATCGCCCGGCCAATCTCGCCGCGCGTGGTTATGAGGCGATCGGCGGCGCGGCACCCGCCGGTCCCATCTCCGCCGATCTCCGTTCACTGGCACCGGGCGTAACCCTGGCCGATGCAACACAGGCGCTCACCAGCGCGGGTATTTCCGGTGGGTCTCCGCAGGCCAACTACATCGTCTACGAATACCCGCTGCTGCGCGAGATAGAACAGCGCCAACGGCTGGTACTGATGCACGACGGCGTGCAGCTGACCGGCTCGGCGCTGATCATCGATCTCGACACCGTGGGGAACGTCGACAGCCTCGCGCAGACCTTCGAACACGTGCGCAAGGCGCTGATCCAGCATTACGGCAACCCCGCCAACAACTTCGAGGACGGCGATTTCACCCCCTCTTTTGTCGACGACGTCAATTCACAACGGCTGATCCGTGTGTCGGAATGGATCACGCCCACCGGTATCTTGCGCCTGGGCATCCCGCGCCGCCTCGACGGCCAGGTGCGCATCGAGATCCAGCATCAACGCTCGTTCCCGTTGCCGCGTGAAACGCTGTGGAGCATCGAGGCAGTGCGCTGAACGCAACCCGCACTTAATGCGCAGGGGGTTATTCGTCGGAAAGTCTCGATTAATGCGAACGCTGATCAAAGCGCCACAGGCCGGCGGCGCGCGCGGCGGCATGGGCGGCTTGCATCTCGCCCGGGGTCGGCCGGCGGTTGATCTCTGAATATTGCGGCGAGCCGCTTTTACCTGCCGCACCCACCTGAAACTCCGGGCGGTACTGACCCATGAGGTTGAGGTAGGTATCCGGCGAGATTTCCTGTGCCAGCCACCGGCAGATCGCGGCGACTTCATCGGTCTGCCCCGGCATGACCAAGTGCCGCACCAGCACGCCGCGACGCGCCAGCCCGTCCGGGCCGAATTTGAGCGGCCCGGCCTGGCGGTGCATTTCCGCAATGGCCTCGCGCGCCCGTTCGGGATAATCCTTGGCCTTGGCGTAACGGCGGCTGCTTTCGTAATTCCAGAACTTGAAGTCCGGCATGTAGATGTCCACGATGCCGTCCAGCAGCTTCAGCGACTCGACCGAGTCGTAGGCACTGGTGTTGTAAACGATGGGCAGGTTCAGTCCTTTCGGCACGGCAGCGGCGATGGCTTCGACAACCTGTGGCACGACGTGTTCGGGCGTGACGAAATTGATATTGTGGCAGCCGCGTTTTTGTAGCGCGATCATGACATCGGCGATCCGTTGAGCTGGATATTCGCCGCCGATTTTCTGCTGGCTGATGTCCCAGTTCTGGCAGAACACGCAGCGCAGATTGCACAGGGCGAAAAATATGGTGCCGGAGCCATTCCAGCCGCGCAGGCAATCCTCCTCACCGAAATGGGGAAAGACGCCCGCGACCCGGGCGTAACGGCCGGTATTGCAGACACGCATCTGGTTTTCAAGCCGGTTGACATGGCAGTCGCGCGGGCAGGCACAGCAATCCTCCAATTCGCGCAATCCCGCCGTCATGCGCGCCGCCAGCACGCCTGAACGGCGCAGCTGCAGGTAGGCCGGCTCGAAATCCTCGAGCAGAAACGCGGGGCCCACCCGCGGGCGTCTGAGGAACCTGGCCAGCATGATTTGAACCTAATCCTCCAGTAATGGCCTGTCAAACTGCGTCAGTTTGGCGGCGGTGTTATGATTATATTGTGGCGCCAAAACCAAATAAAAACGTGCTGTCATCGTTAACCGCCCTGTCACCGCTTGACGGCCGCTATGCCGGCAAAACTGCGGTGCTGCGCGATTATTTCAGCGAGTACGGCCTGATTCGCCGGCGTGTGCAGATCGAGATCGCCTGGCTCAAGGCGCTGGCCGGAGAGCAGAAGATCAAGGAAATCCCCGAACTCAGCCGCGCGGCCTCGGCGCGTCTGGACGCGATTGCCTCTGGTTTCAATCTGGCCGGCGCGGAGCGCGTGAAGGCCATCGAGGCGCGCACGAACCACGACGTCAAGGCGGTGGAGTATTTCCTCAAGGAGAAGGCCGCCGGGAATGCCGAGATCAAGCAGATGCTCGAATTCATTCATTTCGCCTGCACCTCGGAGGACATCAACAACCTCGCCTATGCGCTGCTGCTGAAAGAGACGCGCGCGGAGGTGCTGCTGCCCGCGATGGACAAGCTGATCAATGCGCTGCGCAAGCTGGCGCTGAACACCGCCAAGGAGCCGATGCTGGCGCGCACGCACGGCCAGCCGGCCTCGCCCACCACGCTGGGCAAGGAATTGGGCGTGTTCGTGCACCGCCTCCGCCGGCAACGCCGGCAGTTCGCGGCGCAGGAAATACTCGGCAAAATCAACGGCGCGGTCGGTAATTTCAATGCGCATCTCACCACCTGTCCTGAGGTGGACTGGCCCAAGCTGGCAAAGGGAATGGTCGAGAGCCTGGGCATCACATGGAATCCCTGCACCACGCAGATCGAACCGCATGATTACATGGCCGAATACTTTGCTGTTCTGGCGCGCTTCAACTCCATTCTGATCGATCTCTGCCGTGATTTGTGGGGCTATATATCTCTGAATTATTTCACGCAGAAGGCCGTCGGCCGCGAGGTGGGCTCCTCGACCATGCCGCACAAGGTCAACCCCATCGATTTCGAAAATGCCGAGGGCAATCTGGGCCTGGCCAACGCCCTGCTGGAACACTTGAGCGCGAAGCTGCCCATCTCCCGCTGGCAGCGCGACCTTACCGACTCGACCGTTCAGCGTAATATCGGCTGCGCGCTGGGTTACGGCCTCGTCGCCTATCAGGCCTGCCTGCACGGCCTCTCCAGGCTGGCGGTGAATCGCGCCGCCTTGCGCGCGGATCTGGACGCGGCATGGGAGGTGCTGGCGGAACCCATCCAGACCGTCATGCGACGGCACGGCCTGCCCGATCCCTACGAACAATTGAAAAAGCTCACACGCGGCCGGCGTATGGACCGCGCTGTCCTGCAC
Source organism: Gammaproteobacteria bacterium (assembly GCA_035501935.1). NCBI lineage: Bacteria > Pseudomonadati > Pseudomonadota > Gammaproteobacteria > Gammaproteobacteria bacterium. The sequence continues at coordinate 14,348 of DATJVC010000005.1, forward strand.
GCATTTATTGATCGCCTGTCCCTGCCGGCGCGGGAAAGAAGCCGGCTGAAGAAACTCACCCCCGCCACGTACACCGGCAATGCCGCCGCGCAAGCCGCCGCACTTGCCAAAGAGTAAGCGCTCGTTCGCCGGACTCCTGCCGGATCCGCCCTCATTGCTCGGCGGCATGAACGTCCGCCGGTTTCTGCAACGTCACTGGCAGAAAAAACCACTGCTCATCCGGCAGGCGCTGCCGGATTTCCAAGGCTTCCTCAGTCCCAAAGATCTGATGCAACTTGCCGGTCGGGGAGACGTACAATCGCGCCTTGTGCTGGAAAAGGGCGGCGACCATCCCTGGCAGTTGCGAACCGGCCCCTTCAAACCGGCGGAATTCCGCCGGCTGCCGCGCACGCACTGGTCGCTACTGGTGCAGGACGTGGACAAGTCCATCCCTGAGGCCGCTGATCTGCTGCAGCACTTCAGTTTCATCCCAAGCTGGCGGATTGATGATTTGATGATAAGCATGGCGCCCCGGCACGGCAGCGTCGGGCCGCATGTGGACAGCTATGATGTGTTTCTCCTCCAGGCCCACGGTCATCGCCGCTGGCAAATCGGGGCACGGCAACACAGCGCGCAGGATTTAATTCCTGATCTGGATCTGCGCATTCTGTCGCGCTTCAAGCCCGGAAAAGAATGGGTACTCTCACCCGGCGACATGCTCTACCTCCCGCCGGGCGTGGCGCATCACGGCGTGGCGCTGGATGAGTGCATGACCTATTCCATCGGCTTCCGCAGCCCGAACCAACGTGAACTGCTCAGCCGGTTTTATGAATATCTGACCGAGCAGGCCTCCGATACGCTGTACTACACCGATCCGGACCTTGCATTGCAACGCGATCCCGGTGAAATCACGCCGCGCAGTCTGCGTCAGATCCAACATATGATCAGCGCATCGCGTTTTGATCAGGAGCAGATCGAACGGTGGTTTGGCAGCTACATCACCGAACCCGGCCTGTGGCCACCGCCACTCATCCCACGACGCAAATTGACGCCGGTGGCTTTTCTCAAACGCTATGCCAGCGTGGGCATGCTACAACGCCAGCAAGGAGTCCGTTTTGCCCACATCAATCGCCGCGGCGGTGCGCTGTTATTCGTGAACGGGCAGATTTTTCCAATGCCAGCCTCGCCGCGGTTTGCCGCGCCGCTGCTGAGCGGCCGGCGCGAACTCGGCCACATCGAGTTGAAACCGCATCTCAAGGACAGGGCATTTGCGGAATTGCTCTGCCGGTTATATAACGGCGGCTACCTGATATTTGAGAATTGAAATCCCGGATTGAGAGACGGAAGGGGGCCATACATGCTGGAAATGGATAAATATACCTTGGGAGGCACCAACACAGAACTGGTATTTGGCAGCCGTGAGGACGTGCGCGCCATCACGCTGGCGCTGACGCAGCAGTGTCAACGCACGCTCGACATCATGGGCCGCGGCCTAGATCCCGATTTGTACGAAAGTCCACCGTTCCTCGACGCCGTCCGCAAACTGATCGCGCGCAGCAGTCACAGCCGCATCCGCCTGTTGGTCCTGCAACCCGAAGCCCTGTACCGGCGCGGGCATGCGTTGATTGCGCTGGCGGGGGCCTTTTCCTCGTTCTGTCATGTGCGCGTCCCGGGGCCGGATCATCAGGACCTCAATGAAGCCATGCTGGTGGCCGATGAAACCGGCTATTTGCACCGCAAGCTCTCGGATCGCTACGAGGGCACGGCCAATTTCAACAACCGGCCTTATGTCGGCGGGTTGATGCGCCGCTTCGAGGAAGTCTGGATGACGGCTGAGGCCGATCCGAATTTCCAGCGCCTGAGGATATGAAGCGTTTCCTCCTCGCCGTCATTTACCTGTGGTGCGGCGGGCTCGTGGTATTGGTATCAGCGCAGGAGATGCCGCTGGAAATCATTTCCATGCAACACCGCCCGGTCGAGGACGTCGTCCCGATCTTGCAACCCCTGATTGCGCCCGGCGGCACGGTCGCGGGCATGAACAACCAGTTGATCATCAAAACCACGCCGGAGAATCTTGAACAGATCAAACAAGTGCTCGCCACTCTGGATCGGTCGCCGCGCCGCCTGAAGATTTATGTGAGCTGGGGCAATCGTGAAATCGCCAGCTCGCGCGATGACTCGCTCGCCGCGCGCGTGCGTTCCACCGACGTCAGCGCCAGATTGCCCGGTGATCACGCGAAGGACGGCGCCTCGGTAGCCGTGGGAAATGAAAACAACGCAGTGCGCTATTCCACCCGCGCCACGGAATCCAGCAGCCAGGATAGCGATGTCCATTTCATCATGGGGTTGGAAGGCCAGCCCGCCTGGATCAGCACCGGCGAATCTGTGCCTTTGCCGGATCAGAACGTATACGTCGGGCCGGATGGCGTGGTCGTGCAGCAGAGCACGGAATATCACGACGTCACCTCGGGGGTTTACGTCATCCCGCGCTTGAACGGCGACCAAGTCACTCTGGAAATCTCGCCACAGCGCAACCGCATCGATCCGCATACCGGCACTATTCGAACACAACAGGCTTCCAGCATCGTCACTGGCCGGCTCGGCGAATGGATCGCGCTCGGCGGTGTCAACGAAAGCACATCGCACACCGATAGCGCCAGCCTGAGTCGTGCCCAGACCCAGAGCAACCCTAGCACTAACATCCAGGTCAAGGTCGAAGAACTTCCGGATTAACTTCGTTGTGGGTTATGTTGCACTTGCCTGCCCTGCAGGTTGATGCGCCGCACAAGAGGTGGATTTTCCAGTATGATCGCCTCTACGATGCCCAGCCACCGCCGATGACATGGAAACTTATCGCGGCCCCCTCACCCATTCCACCTTCCGCCTGCAAAAAAAGCGCGACCTGCTGCGGAGCATAGCCTCCGGCATCGGGGCGCTGCACGCCGAGTTCGTGCACTTTGCCGATCTTGAAGCGCCGTTGACCGAGGACGAACAGCAACGGCTGAACGCCCTGCTTGATTATGGCTTGGCAGCGCCAGCGCAGAAACCTTCAGGCTTTCTGTACATAGTCATCCCGCGCCCGGGCACGATCTCGCCGTGGTCGAGCAAGGCCACCGACATCGCGCGCAATTGCGGGCTCGCCAAGGTGCGGCGGCTGGAACGCGGCACCTGCTGGTGCCTCGAAATGCCTTCCGGCGCCTCATTATCCGCCGTCACGCATCAGACGTTGGAACGTCAACTGCACGACCCCATGACCGAGGCGGTCATTCACGACCTGCGTGATGCGGAACGCTTATTTGCGCACACCCAGCCGGGAAAATTCAGCGTGATCGATCTGATCAAGGACGGGCGCGTTACTCTGGAGGCAGCCAATCGCGATATGGGGCTGGCGTTGTCGGACGATGAGATCGACTATCTGCTCGACAATTTCAAGCGGCTGAAACGCAATCCGACGGACGTCGAACTGATGATGTTTGCGCAGGCGAATTCCGAGCATTGCCGCCACAAGATCTTCAACGCGCAATGGACCATCGACGGACAGGTGCAGCCGCATTCGCTGTTCCAGATGATCCGCAACACCCATGAGAAAAATCCCGGCAAAGTGCTGCTGGCTTACAGCGATAACGCCGCCGTGACGCGCGGCTATCGCGGCCATCGCCTGCTGCCCGACCGCACGCACCGCTACGGCAGCACCGTCGAGGACGTGCATCTGGTGATGAAGGTGGAGACGCACAACCACCCCACCGGTATCTCGCCCTACCCGGGCGCTGCGACCGGCGCGGGTGGCGAAATCCGTGACGAGAGCGCCACCGGCCGCGGCGCCAAGTCCAAGGCGGGACTGACGGGCTTCAGCGTCTCCAACATGCGCATCCCGGACTTCGTACAGCCGTGGGAACAGGACCACGGCCGTCCCTTCGACGCTGCTCAGGACAGGCCCGCGCACATGGCCTCGGCGCTCGATATCATGATCGAGGGCCCCATAGGGGCAGCGGCGTTCAACAACGAATTCGGCCGGCCGGCATTGTGCGGCTATTTCCGCACCTATGAACAATCGATCAACACAGCGTCCGGCGCGGAAATCCGTGGCTACCACAAGCCGATCATGCTGGCAGGAGGCATTGGAAACATCCGTGCGGAACACCTGAACAAATCAGCGTTGCCTGAAGGCGCGCTGGTGATCGTGCTCGGCGGTCCGGCGATGTTGATTGGTCTCGGCGGTGGTGCGGCCTCGTCGGTGGCCGCGGGTCACGGCAGCGAGCAGATCGATTTCGCCTCGGTGCAACGTGACAACGCCGAGATGCAGCGGCGTTGTCAGGAGGTCATCGACCGCTGCTGGGCGCTGGGCGAAAACAATCCCATTCTATCGATCCACGATGTCGGCGCCGGCGGATTATCCAACGCCATTCCTGAACTCCTGCACGGCGGCGACCATGGCGGGCGGATCGATCTCCGCAGGATACCGAACGCCGAGCCTGGCATGTCGCCGATGCAAATCTGGTGCAATGAGGCGCAGGAGCGTTACGTACTGGCCATATTACCGAAGGACGAGAAGCTTTTTGCCGATTTGTGCGCGCGCGAACGCTGTCCCTTCGCCATGATCGGTGAGACGAGCGCGGATGAAAAACTGGTGCTCGAAGACGCGCTGTTCGGCAACACGCCCATCGACATGCCGCTCAGCGTGCTGCTCGGCAAGCCGCCACGGATGCACCGGCAGGTGCGCCACGGTGCAACCACGCTTTCGCCGCTGCGCACGGACGGCATCGATTTGCGCGAGGCGGTGGAGCGCGTGCTGCGCCTGCCCGCCGTCGCCGACAAGGGCTTTCTCATCACCATCGGCGACCGCACGGTCTCCGGCCTGACCACGCGCGATCAGATGGCGGGGCCGTGGCAGGTGCCGGTCGCGGACTGCGCCGTCACCGCCGCTTCGCTCCTCGACACCACCGGCGAGGCGATGGCGATCGGCGAACGCACGCCGCTCGCCGTCATCGATGCACCGGCTTCGGGACGCATGGCCATCGGCGAGGCAATCACCAACATCGCCGCCGCGCGCATCATGCAACTGAGCGACGTCGTGCTGTCGGCCAACTGGATGGCCGCCTGCGGGCATGGTCACGACGACGCCGCGCTGTACGACACGGTGCGGGCCGTGGGCATGGAATTGTGCCCGGCACTGGGATTGAGCATACCAGTCGGCAAGGATTCGTTATCGATGCGCGCGGTATGGTCCGAGGACGGCACGGAAAAGTCCGTAACGGCGCCGGTATCGCTGATCACCTCCGCCTTCGCGCCGGTCGTCGACGTGCGGCAGTCGCTGACACCGCAATTGCGCACGGACATGGGTGATACCGAACTTCTACTGGTCGATCTGGGACGCGGAAGAAATCGGCTCGGCGGCTCCGCGCTGGCGCAGGTGCACGGGCAGATCGGCGTTGTCGCGCCGGACGTGGATCATCCAGAGGATTTGAAAAACTTTTTCACGACCGTGCAGGTATTGAACGAGGCAAGTTTGCTGCTGGCCTATCACGATCGCTCCGACGGCGGCCTGATTACCACACTTTGCGAAATGGCGTTCGCCGGGCGCACGGGCATCAATGTCATGCTCGATGCACTTGCGCCCGACGATTTGGCTGTGCTCTTTAATGAGGAACTGGGTGCAGTATTACAAGTAAGAAGCGCGGATACCGATGCGGTCATTGCGCAGTTCCACGCTGCCGGGCTTGAAGGTCGTGTCCATCATCTGGGTCGGCTTAATGATGAATTGACGATCACCTGTACCCGAGATAGGCGGAAGGTTTTCAGCGAAGACGTGCTCAAGTTGCAGCGCATCTGGGCGGAGACCAGCTACCGCATGCGAGCCTTGCGAGATAATCCGGAATGTGCGCGGCAGGAATACGATGCCCTCCTCGACCGCACTGATCCGGGGCTCTCGCTCCACGTCACCCATGCCATCAACGAGCCGCCCGAGATCAACGCCGGCGCACGACCGCGGGTGGCCATCCTGCGCGAACAGGGCGTGAACGGCCAGGTGGAGATGGCGGCGGCGTTCGATCGCGCCGGGTTTGACGCCATCGACGTGCATATGAGCGATCTCATCAACGGCGCCGTCAATCTCAAGGATTTTCACGGGCTGGCGGCCGGCGGCGGATTTTCCTACGGTGACGTACTGGGTGCCGGCGGCGGCTGGGCCAAGTCCATCCTGTTCCACGAGCGCACGCGTGATGAGTTCAGCCTTTTCTTCGAACGCGATGATCGCTTCGCGCTGGGCGTATGCAACGGCTGCCAGATGATGTCGCACCTGAAGGCCATCATTCCCGGTGCGGCGCACTGGCCACGTTTCGTGCGCAACACCTCCGAGCAATTCGAGGCGCGGCTGGTGATGGTGGAGGTGCTGGAGTCGAAGTCGATCTTCTTCGACGGCATGGCCGGCTCAAGACTGCCCGTGGTCGTGGCGCACGGGGAGGGCCGTGCCCTGTTCCTGGATGCCCCGGCAGCACAGACGGCGCTGGACGCGCAAGCCGTGTGCTTGCGCTTTGTCGACAATTATGGGAGGCCCACCGACAGTTATCCTTGCAATCCGAATGGATCACCGCTGGGGATCACCGGCCTGACCAGCGCCGACGGGCGTGTGATGATCGTCATGCCCCACCCGGAGCGGATGTTTTTACGCCGGCAGTTTTCGTGGCTTCCGTCGGAATGGAAACGAGAGGTGAGCCCCTGGTTCAGAATGTTCCAGAACGCCCGCAGCTGGCTGGACTAGGATGCGAACGGCAACCGACGCGCGCGCTTCAGTTATACAATCGACTTCAGATCCTAATCACTAATAAAACACCTTCCCGTGCAGAGCTGGAAGGCCCCCACACCCTTGACCCAATTCTGCGGGTTCAAGGTGGAACCGAAATTATCATGGATACGGTAAGCGAGCCCAAGAGCCTCCGGCGCATTAATCGTGCTGCTTGGCGACGGCCCTAGACTGACGAAGGGAATCGGACTCCCTGATGTTGCCATATTGGGGCCTTCCAGACTGCCCACAATATCAGTCGGGCAACCCCCCGCGTTGTAGCAGCTACCCGTCCCCACACCATAGCTGTAGGCGAAGACCGCGCCGCCCTTGAAACTGCTGAATGTGCCGTTGGTGGTATCCAGCGGAATCGGGGCGCCCCCTGGCCCGAAAGTAGTGACGTCGTAAAACGAACGCATATGTTCCACTTCGAAACTCACGTCCACCGCAGCGGGACCGAAGAAGTCCACCTGGACAATACCACCGACGATGCCCGTTCCGGTTCCCATCGCATTGGTGGAAGCAGTGCCATTCAGGCCCGGGATGAAGGTATAAGTGGCGATGCCGCTGGTGGGCAGTGGATCGCGCGGTCCACTGCCGACAATGAAGCTATAGCCGGAATCGGGACCCACGACTTCCGTACCCACGATGGTGCCGTTTGCATCGAATTTCGTCACCGTGCCGTTGGTCCAGCGGAAGATAAAGGCGTCATCTGCAAAAGTGGAAAAATCCGTCACCTTGCCATCGAAAAACAGGGCTTCGGTATTGTTGCCACTGAAGGAGTCCTTGATCAAAAGGAAATTCGGCGGAGTACCCAGCGCCACGCCATGAAGGGCACTGACGACCTCGCCCATACTTTGCGAGCCACCCGGGACCACACCGACAATCCGGTCGTTGCCCGAGAAATTACCCAACACACACCCTTGATCGCATTGCTCGTCCGCCCTGAACCCCTTGGGCTCAGGCACATCCACGTGCGCCACGGGGGTCTCCTCAACGGGCTCGATATTGCAGTTGCTGCAACCGACGTAATACGTTTCGCCCGGATGCACGTCCTTGCTGTCGCCATCATTGGTCAGCGTCAGCGTATCCTGATTACCGGTAAGATAAAGCCCATCCTTCATGCCGGGGCAACTGCCGGCGACGCATAGGATCGCCAGTCCGCCGCTGCCACGGATGCCGATGGTGGCCACGACGGTCTTGATCTTGTAATTCTGCTTGTTCTTGTGGCCGATGGCGCCGGTGACGAAACGCATGCTGCCCTTCAGGAGATCGAAGAAGCTGCGTTCGCTGCCGTCCTCCTTGCCCGCATAGTTGTACTCGCTGATCTTGAAGCTGGTGTTGGGTTGGAGGGCGACAAAGCCGCCGTCCTTGAAGGTGATCTGGGCGCGGCCCTGCTGGGTCTGCACGGTGTCTCCTGACTGCACCTCCGCCCCCTTGGCTAGCGGGCGGCCCTGGCCGGCGGTGTTGATGGCCTGCGCCTGACCGTAGGCATAAGTAACCTGGGCGGCGGCGGCACAGACTGGCGTGGAGAAGAAGGAACATGCCGCGAAACCGGAAAGCAGCGCGAAATTCATGGTCAGATTACGCATGGTGCATACCTCCGTCAAAAGTCGTAGCGCATGGTGGTTAGTAGTTCCCAACGCTCAAATCCAAAAACGCTGATCGGTGAATCATTGCGTGAGTAACGCACCTCGGGCCGCAGGCTGATGTTTTTATTCAAGGCGTACCGGGCGCCGATGCTGGCGGCGAAAAAGTCATCGTCGCGGGTCTTCTGGAAAAGCGGTTCCGGGCCGCCGTATTCGCTATGCTCATATTCAAAAGATCCCAGCGCATAGAGGCGCTCATTCACCATGTATTGCCCACCGAGGCGCAAGCCCGCGAAATCGCGGCCGATATGTGCAGCATTGCTGTGCGTTTCGAATTCACTGCCGCCGTCGATACTCGCATACATCACCGGTTTGCCGGCGCCGCTGAAGGCATGCCCCCAGCCAACACCGCCGGCGACGCGGTCGACATCACGGATATTTTGGTCGGGATAGCGCAACACTGCCCCCTGGGCGAAGACCGTGATCTGGTTGTTGGCGTCCAGATCACGCTGCCATTGGGCAACGCCACCGCCATAGTCGCGGAAATTATTACCGCCTACGGTGAACTTCTGCGCCTGGCCGATAAGGCGATATTGATCCGTGCCACGCCGCAGGTTGACGCCGAGGCTGCCATTGTATTGATGCTGGGTGAAGTCCACTTCATCCACCGACAGCCGGTTGTCGAACTCGATGCCGCCGAAAAGCGTGGTGTCCTGGCGCAGCGGAGTGTAGAAGTTGAAGCCGGCATTGATGAGCCACAACATGCTGTCAAGCTCAGAACTGTTATTGGTCAGGTTGAACACCAGACCTCCCAGCGCCGGGATGGCCACCTGATTGTCGCTGGTGGCGCTGTTCACATTGCTGTCGTAGCCAAGGCCGGTTTCGACGAAAACGTCATAGCGGGTGCGGGTGGCGCCCAGACGCTGCTCGATACCGGAGAGATACTGGTCTATCGTGTTGGAGATGGAGGACGGCAACTGCTTGCCGCGCACGGCTTCGAATTCCTCCCTGGCGGTATCGTTCTCGCCCAGTTCGTAATAGGCGCGGGCCAGTTCAGCGCGGGCCAAGTCGTTGCCGGGCTGGTTATCCAGCACCCGTTCCAGCGCGAATACGGCTTGATTGGGCTTGCCGGCATCGATCGCCGCCATGCCCAGCGCCAGATCGAAATCCGGATCGCCGGCCTTGGCGTCAACATGTCCCTTCAGGAGTTCATAGGCCTGTGCACCCTTGCCAGCCTTGAGCAGTTGCTGCGCCTGTTTGACGTCATCGTCCGCCGATGCGGCGAAACTCGCGGGAGCCGTGGCGAGAACGCACAATAACCCCAGGAGACACAACCAGAATATCTTCGGCACCTTAGCTTCCCCCTAAATTCAACTGCTATTTTGGAAGCACAATCATCATAATTTTACATTATAAGCGACTTTCTAGGTCCCGGGTAAATAATCAATGCGGCTTTTTCCATGGGAAAATATCCCGCTGGCATGCCCCGGGCCAGCTATCGGATTTGAGGCCGCGGCGCGGGGTGGGGCAGGTTTGTCCTTTGTATCGATTGCATGATGTGCATCAGGTTTTCAATGTTACGCAGACGCATGCGCTGTACCGGCGATGGGGGGCTGTGCGCATCCGGCACATTGGTGCCAAAACCCGGCTCGGTGATGTCCACGCTGCCGTAGTCATTAAAGACAGTAATGGCCGTGGCCTTGGGTTCCCCCTCCGGCTCCATCAAGACGACCGATGCGGATTCACCTTCGAGTTCACCGGCCACATGGGTGCCACGGATACCGATGGTGGCCGTCGCCGCCAGTTTGACCTGCATGGCGGAAGGCTTGCGCTTGGCGACCAAACCGCTGACGAATCGAAAAGCGCCTTTGATGATGCGGGTGGATAACCCCTCCTCCCCCTGCTTGTCGGCAAAATGCTCCACGTTCATCCGGGTGTTATGCCACAGCACGAACTTGGTCTCGTCGCGGAAGATAACCACCAGCGCGCCATCGTCACCGGTGGCAAGTTGATCGCCCTCATACACGGGATCGCCTTTGGAGAGGGTGCGGGTTTCCGTGCCCAAGATTGCGGTCACGGTGCCGTTCACCACTTCGGCCTGCCCCACCGGCTCCGCGGCCTGGACTGCAAAACACAATACGCAGGCTGCAAGAAACGACAGGATGAACGATTTTCCAAATCCGGTTCGCATTGCTTCCCCGCTATGTCTGCGTCCTGCGAAAGACTAGCACATGGATGCGGTTATAAATGTTGAATACTTCACACAACTGCACAGATAGCAGTCTGAATGTCAGCCGCAACCACCGTCCAATGCCGGCGTCTTAAAAATCCAGCCGTAGTGTTGCGGTAACGACATCCTCATCGAAGTTTTCGCGGCTGACCCGTTTGTTCCACTCAAGGTTGCCAGTGATGCCCTTGGGCCCGAAGTAGCGCACGCCCGCCCCCACGAGCACGTCGTCATTGTCGTTGGCGGGTTGCGGTCCGGTAAGAACGGTGATCACCGTCCTGGAATAATCGCGTTCATAAGTCGCGCTCGCAAACGGCTCGAAGTCGCCCAGCGAATAGGCCACGTTGCCGCCAATCAGCCACTGGCCGAGCCGGTCGTCCGTTTCGGATACTTTCGTGCCGTCACTCTCAGTAAAGCTGTTCTGCACGCTCTTGGTGTACAAAGTGCCGATCTTGGCGCCCAGAGTCCACTTGTCATAAGTCCACAACCCGTTCACGTTGAGGGCGCCGAACCAGCGGTCGGTGTTCGGTGAACTGGTCACCCGCAAACCCGTGCCGGGCGCCGTGCGGAATTGATCGTAGTCGATGCTGGAATAGCCGGCGCTGAAATCGACGCTCCAGGTGTCCGACAACACGGCCCCGAAATAGGGCGCGATGGTGTAGCCATCGGACTGCTGGTTGCCCTGGTTGAAGCCGGTGTCGATGTCGCTGTTTTCATAACCGGCAGAGAGGCCGATGACCACCTTCTCCCACGGCGCCACGTCCACACCAGCCAACACCGTGTGGGTGTGGCCGTCGAAGGCGGTGCTGGAGAGATCGTTCTTGTAATCGGCATAGGAGTAACTGGCCCACGCCCCATAGTTGATCATCCGGTCGCCGGCGTTCAGACCGGAGGAGTTTTCATACATGAGGCCGTTGCTGGACACGCGCGGACCCGGATGCTGGATGCCCCGCAGGACATCGCCGATGCGGGTGCCGATGTTCGAGGTCACCGCTTTCACTTGCGTCGAAAGCAGGAGGGGCGCGGTGAGTATATTGCTGGGCGTGGTCTCCGGGTTTACAACCAGTTCACCGCTCCCGCCGCTGGTGCGGGTCATGATGCCGCTGCCATTCTGGGTGGGACATGAGCTGTCTCCGCCAGACACCGAAAGGTCCAGCGAGTCGCCATTCAATGTACCGGTGAACGTGCCGGTGAAACCTGCAGAATCTGAAATGCTGCCGGTGGCGATGCCACTGGCATTGATCGTGCCGCTAAATGACAGTGTGCCTTGCTTGCTGTTTCTGAGGTCAAGGGATGTGCCTGAACCCGTGATATTGGAACCTGACTGGGTGATGGTAAACGTCAGTTGGACTTGATCCGTTTGGGTAACCGTGGAAGGCGGCGGAGACGGATTGTTGCAGATTTCATTGACTGTCAGCGTGCCGGAATATGATCCGGTTGCGTCCGGAACGGAGGATGCGGCATAAACCAACGTGCTTACAGCCCCCAACAACAACCCCATAAGCAATGACAAGATGCACCGCGCGATATTCCAGCCCATCCAAGCCCCCCTGTCCCCGAGTTCTGTACCACTAATGAATCAATTAGCTTGTGAAATCAGTATAGTAATTAACTGTCCTGAGGTAAATATTAAAATTTGCCATATTCCGACGCTCCCGCGCCTGTGAGTGCCCGGCCGCTCCTCCAGGCAGCGCGCAGTAAGCCGATCCACATCTTCATATGCTCGTAACTTTGTGAACTGTAAAGCCATCAAACAAGTCAGTTAAGTTAATATCTGACAAAAATCACGGCAGGTGACCCATGCTCATCAAGAAACCACCGGACATCAAGCCCTCGGAGATTACCGACAAGTCGCTGTATTTGCGACGCCGCGAATTTCTGTCGACCTCCATCCGCTCCACCGCCGCCGTCGCTACGGCGAGCCTCGCCGGTGACCTTTTTTTGCCCTCGATCGCGCAGGCAGGCGCTAAATTGCAGGGCATCGTCAAAAGCCCCTTGAGCACGAACGAAGAGTTGACGCCATATGAAGACGTCACCACCTACAACAACTTCTACGAATTCGGCACCGACAAGGAGGACCCCGCGGAGTATTCCAAAGACTTCAAACCGCTGCCGTGGACGATTGCGGTGGAAGGCGCCTGCAACAAACCGGGCACGTTCCAATTCGAGGATTTCATCAAACCGCATCAGTTGGAGGAGCGCATCTATCGCCTGCGTTGCGTCGAGGCGTGGTCTATGGTCATCCCCTGGGTGGGTTTTCCACTTGCCGATGTCATCAAGCGTTTCGAACCCACCGGCAACGCCAAATACGTCGCCTTCACCACCCTGCTCGATCCCAAGCGCATGCCGGGCCAGACGCGCCCCGTGTTGGACTGGCCGTACGTCGAAGGCTTGCGTATGGACGAGGCCATGCACCCGCTCACCATTCTGGCGGTGGGTTTGTACGGCGAGATGCTGCCGAATCCCAATGGCGCACCGATACGGCTGGTCGTGCCCTGGAAGTACGGCTTTAAGGGCATCAAGTCGATCGTGAAAATCGCTTTCACCGAAACCCAGCCGCCGACCACCTGGAATAACGCGGCGCCCGGCGAGTATGGCTTCTACTCCAATGTCAATCCGAATCACGACCATCCGCGCTGGACGCAGAAAAAGGAGCGCCGCATCGGCGATCTGTTCAAGCGCCCGACGCTGATGTTCAACGGTTACGCCGATCAGGTGGCCTCGCTCTACGCCGGCATGGATCTCGATAAGTACTACTGATCCATGCGCGTGAAGGACCCGATCAAGATCATCAAGCCGGTGCTGTTCGCGCTGATGCTGGTGCCGCTCGCTCTTCTAATTCAGAAGGGATTCACGCACGGCCTGGGCGCCAATCCGATACTGAAGATCGAACATGAACTTGGCGACTGGGCACTGCGCTACCTGCTCATCACGCTGGCCTTCACGCCGTTGCGCCAATTGACGGGCTGGCAGCCCATGATGCGTCTGCGCCGCATGTTCGGACTCTATGTTTTCTTCTATGCCTGTTTGCATTTCACAACCTGGCTGGTATTCGACAACAGCCTCGATATTCACGATATCGCGCGCGACATCGCCAAGCGTCCGTACGTCACCGTGGGTTTCAGCGCATTCGTGCTGCTGGTGCCGCTGGCGCTCACCTCCACCAACAAGATGGTGAAGCGGCTCGGCGGGAAACGCTGGAAAAAATTGCACAGCCTCGTTTATCCCATCGGCACCCTGGTCATTCTGCATTTTCTCTGGCTGGTCAAGGCCGACAAACGCCTGCCGATCATCTACGGCCTCATCTTGATCTTCCTGTTGCTCTTGCGCGTACCCGGTTTCTTTAAGCGCCTCCCCGCGCTGGCATCCAAACGAGCCGCGCCGCAGCCTGCCCGCACTGCGCCACAACCCACCTGATCTCCTCTCAAAAATAAAAAAGCACAGTTCGCCCCGAGGTATCGAAGGGTGAACGAACATGTGAATTAAGATCGTCGTGCTTCGATACCCCAGCACGAGCGGCGTTTTTTGAGCCGTGTTCCTGATACTTATGCTGGTTTCTTTTCAGTACCGCCTTCTGCGTATATTCTTTGCGGTATGAGCAAGGAAACACGGCCCACACCGGCGGAAGTCGCCATGTTTCGCGAAGCGATGAGCAAGGTCCGCCGGTTGAAATCGGATCGGGTTGCGCCGGAGCGACCCAAGCGTGCGCCCGTCCCGGAGCAACGTCTTCGCGATGAGCAGGAAGTACTGCGCGAGATGGCGCAGGGACTCTATGACAGCTCCGAGATCGAGACCGGCGATGAACTGCTGTTCGTCCGCCCCGGTATACAGCACTCTCTCACCCGCAAGCTGCGGCGCGGCCAGTTGAGTATCGAGGGCGAACTCGATCTGCACGGCCAGACCGTCGCGGAGGCCAAGGAATCACTGGTGGCGTTTCTGAGCAAGGCACAGGACAGGGGCTGGCGCTGCGTGCGCATCGTGCACGGCAAGGGTTTGCGCTCGCAGGGCCGCATGCCCGTGCTCAAGGGCAAGGTGAACCACTGGCTGCAACAACTCGACGCGGTGCTCGCCTTCAGCTCCACGCGCCCCGCCGACGGCGGTACCGGCGCCGTCTATGTCCTCCTCAAACGCGGTTAACGCCGGAAAGAAACAATGGTGGTACATCCCTTCACCTTCACGCAATGCCCAAAATAACCTTTGGATTATCTTGGAAGCATCCCGCGGTGGTTTTAAACGGGATTGCCGTGTTACTTGATGCACTTTATGAGGTGATGGTTATCGCCGTAATCCACATTTCCAGTCGGTGAGCATCCTTATTACCGACTCATATTAGTTGGAGTGATAATGTACGCCCTATCTTTATGGTGTATTTCCGCATCGGCAGCTATAGCCAATGCAATCGTTGGTTATTCTTTGACCACCCTGAATGTGCTTTTTAGTCTCGTTTTTTTTGCTGGCTTGTGCTTCATATCTAACAGGCCCCGATTCAACTCTTTGGTACTTAATACATAAAACGTTTTAGGAACACCTAGGGACGTATCACGTTTCTTTTTGAACACTGAATCGATGCCCGCCTACTACACCTCATCGCACTTGTTGAATCGATGCCCGCCTACTACACCTCATCGCACTTGTCTGAAAACTGAAGAAAACAGCATTAGATAGTTTCACGTCAACCGGTGAGCAAAGCGACGGCGAGAGCAGCGATGCCTTCGCCGCGGCCGGTGAAACCCATTTTCTCTGTAGTGGTGGCTTTGATGTTGATTGCATCGCGGGCGATCTGCATGTCCGCAGCCAGGTTCTCGCACATCTGCGGAATGAATGGTGCGAGTTTCGGCGCCTGCGCGATGATGGTGGCATCCACGTTGCTGATCTTGTAATTCTTGTCATGCAATAATTTCACGATGTGGCGGAGCATGATGCGGCTGTCGATACCCTTGATGTCCTGATCGGTGTCGGGAAAGTGTTTGCCGATGTCGCCCAAGCCCGCGGCACCGAGCAGCGCGTCGCACACCGCATGGATCACCACATCGCCGTCAGAATGAGCCTCCATGCCGGATTCATAGGGGATGGTGACGCCGCCCAGCACCAGCCGGCGCCCCTTTTCAAAGCGATGGGCATCGAAACCCTGGCCTACACGCATGTGCCTTCTTCCTCCTGTAACCGCAGATAGATGTCCGCCAGATCCAAATCCTGCGGCTGGGTGATTTTGATGTTGTCGGGGTGGCCCTCGACCAGCATGGGTTGATGACCGGCCAGTTCGATGGCCTGCGCTTCATCGGTCACGATGACTCCCTTCGCCAGCGCCTGCTCGATAGCCTGCGTCAACGCGCCCAGGCGGAACATCTGCGGCGTCAGCGCGTGCCACAAACCTTTGCGTTCAACCGTGGCGGTGATTTCGTTCCGCGCGCCGCTGCGCTTCATGGTATCGCGCACCGGCGCGGCGAGGATACCGCCGACCGGATGCGTGGCCAACTTGTCCAGCATGAGGTCTATGTCTTTTTTGCGCAGGCATGGCCGCGCCGCGTCATGCACCAGCACCCAGTCCGTGGGCGCCGCGATTTCCGCCAGCCGCTTGAGCGCGTTCAGCACGGAGTGGCAGCGTTCGGCGCCGCCGTCCGCACGCCGCACCTTGGCGGCGCGTGCACACGGCAAATGGTCCCATGACGCATCCTGCGGTGCGATGGCGACCACGACGCCGGCGATGCGCGGGTGTGACGCAAACCGTTCGACGGTGTGCTCCAGCACCGCCCGCCCGCGCAGCGGCAGGTACTGCTTGGGGACCTCCGCGCCCATGCGCTGGCCCAAGCCCGCCGCCGGGATCACTGCCCAGTACTGTTCTTTGGCCCGGGTGGCGATGGCTTGGACCCCGCTGGCGCCGGCATGACCACGCCGGGCTGGTCGATAATCTGGTAGAACACTTCATCTTTTTTGATCATGCCCATCTCGCTGCGGGCGCGCTCCTCGATCGCCTCCAGGCCCTGCTTCAAGTCCTGCACCTCGGCCTCCAGCGCCTGGTTGCGCTCCTTGAGCTTGTCGTTGTCCAGTCGTTGCGCCTTGATTTGATCACGCAGCGCCCACACGGTCGGCCAGCTGCCTTCCCCATGCCACAGCCTGATCTGCAAGGCCCCCAGCAGTATCAGCAGCAAGAAGACAACGATCCGCATTTCAAAGGTTGTAGAACGCCTTGCGCTTCGGATAGTTCGCCTTTTTTCCGAGTTCTTCCTCGATCACCATCAGCCGGTTGTATTTGGCGACGCGATCGGAACGCGACATGGAGCCGGTCTTGATCTGGCCGCAGGAGGTGGCGACCGCGAGATCGGCGATGAAACTGTCCTCGGTCTCGCCGGAACGGTGCGACACCACAGCGGTATAGCCGGCCTCCTTCGCCATCTTGATGGCGGCCAGTGTCTCCGTCAGCGTGCCGATCTGATTGACCTTGATCAGGATCGAATTGGCGACGCCCTGCTCGATGCCCCGTTTCAGCAGCGCCGTATTGGTCACGAAATTATCGTCGCCGACGAGCTGCACCTTTTTGCCCAGCCGGCGCGTCAGCAGCTTCCAGCCGTCCCAGTCGTTCTGATCCATGCCGTCTTCGACGGTAATGATGGGGTATTTTTCCACCCATCCCGCCAGTACATCGATGAATTGCGCGCTGGTGAGTTCCCGGTTCTCGGACTCCAGCACGTAATAACCATCGCGGTAGAACTCGGAACTGGCGGCGTCAAGGCCCAGCAGGATGTCCCTGCCGGCCTTGTAGCCCGCTTTTTCCACGGCCTTGAGCAGCGTCTCGATGGCGGCCTCGTTGGAGGACAGGTTGGGCGCGAACCCGCCCTCGTCGCCGACCGCAGTGCTCATCCCCTGATCGGCCAGGATCCTTTTCAAGGCGTGAAACACCTCGGCGCCCCATCGCACCGCCTCGCGCAGGCTGGGCGCGCCGACCGGCAGGATCATGAACTCCTGCAAATCGACGTTGTTGTTGGCATGCACGCCGCCGTTGATGACGTTCATCATCGGCACCGGCATGGTGTATGGTCCGTTTCCGAGATAGCGGTACAGCGGCACGTCTTCCTCATTGGCGGCGGCGCGGGCAGCGGCCATCGACACCGCCAGTATGGCATTGGCGCCCAGACGGCGCTTGTTCGGCGTGCCATCCAGTTCGAGCATCGTCTCGTCAATTTTCTCCTGATCGTCCACCTTCAGCCCTTTGACCGACTTCCTGATGGCGCCGTTGACGTTGGCGACCGCCTTCAGCACGCCCTTGCCGTTGTAGCGCTTGCTGTTGCCGTCGCGCAGTTCCACGGCCTCGCGCTCGCCCGTGGAGGCGCCGGACGGCACCGCCGCCGCTCCCACCGCGCCCTTGTTGGTGCTGACCTCGGCCTGCACCGTCGGATTGCCGCGCGAGTCGATAATCTCGCGGGCATGCACGTTCACTATCCTGGACATCTCACTCCCCCTGTTATTGTTACTCGAATTACTTCGCTGATTTCTGCTTGGTAATCTGATCCAATTCCTTCAGTGTTTCCAGCAGCGCAGGCATGTCCTTCAGCCGCACCGAATTCGGCCCGTCGCTCATGGCTTTTTCCGGTTGCGGATGGGTTTCCATGAATAATCCGGAAATACCCACCGCCACGGCGGCACGCGCGAGCGGCGCCACGAATTCACGCTGGCCGCCGGAGGAGCCGCCCTGCCCGCCGGGCATCTGCACCGAGTGCGTGGCGTCGAACACCACCGGACAGCCGGTGTCGCGCATGACGACCAGGGCGCGCATGTCGGAAACCAGATAATTGTACCCGAAGCTGGTGCCGCGCTCGCAGACCATGATCTGATCGTTGCCCGTCGCCTTGGCCTTGGCGACCACATGCTGCATGTCCCACGGCGCCAGAAACTGCGCCTTCTTGATGTTGACCGGTCTGCCCTGACGGGCGACGTTCTGGATGAAGTTGGTCTGCCGGCAGAGAAAGGCGGGTGTTTGCAACACGTCCACGACCGCCGCCACTTCCTTGAGCGGCGTATCCTCGTGCACGTCCGTCAACACCGGCAGTTGCAACTGCTGCCTGACCTTCTCCAGCACCTTCAGCCCTTGTTCCAGACCCGGTCCGCGGAAACTTTCGTGCGAGGTGCGGTTGGCCTTGTCATAGGACGCTTTGAAGATGTAGGGAATGCGCAGCCGCCGCGTGATTTCCTTCAGCGTGCCGGCCACCTCCATGACCAGCGCCTCGCTCTCGACGACACACGGCCCGGCAATCAGGAAAAATGGCTGATCCGGGCCGATCTCAAAATCACACAGCCGCATGCTTGAGCGCCGGCTTGCGCGCCGCGCGGTAAGCCATTGCCGCGGCGATGAAGGATTTGAACAGGGGATGGCCCGCGCGCGGGGTCGAGGAAAATTCCGGGTGAAACTGGCAGCCGATGAACCACGGATGATCCGGCAGTTCGATCATTTCGGTCAGGGTCTCGCCGCTCACAGTCGCCCGCGCCCGCGCCGCGACTCTCAAGCCGGCGGCTTCCAGCTGTGGCAGATAATAGTTGTTGACTTCATAACGATGCCGGTGGCGCTCGTTCACCGTCCGGCTGTTATATATCTTTTCCACTTGCGTCCCGGCGGCGACGTCGGCGGCCTGCGCGCCGAGGCGCATGGTTCCGCCCAGATCCGAATTGACGTTGCGCCGCTCAACCACGCCATCGCGGTTCTGCCACTCGGTAATCAATGCCACCACCGGATGGGGCGTGTTGGGGTCGAATTCGGTGCTGTTGGCACCGGCGAGCCCCACCTTGCCGCGCGCGTATTCGATGACGGCCAGCTGCATGCCAAGACAAATGCCGAGATAAGGTATGTGGTTCTCGCGCGCATGACGGATGGCCTTCATCTTGCCCTCAGTGCCGCGGGAGCCGAAGCCGCCGGGCACCAGTACCGCGTCGGCGGCGCGCAGCGCGCTCCAGGCCGCCGCGTCGTCCTTTTCCAGCGCCTCGGAATCCACGTAGGCGATGCCGACCCGCGCGCGATTGTGGATGCCGGCGTGGGTCAGGGCCTCGTTCAGCGATTTGTAGGAATCTGTGAGGTCCACGTACTTGCCGACCATTGCCACCGTGACGTCGCCCTGCGGATGTTCCAGCGCCTCGATGAGATCGTTCCACGGCTTCAGATCGGCGGCGCGGGCCAGCAGTCCCAGCTTCTGACAGACGATTTCATCGAGCAGCTGTTCGTGCAGCATGCGCGGTATCTTGTAGATCGAGTCAACGTTCCACACCGAAATAACCGCCTTGGGACGCACGTTGGTGAACAATGCGATCTTCCTGCGCTCGTCCTCCGGTATGGGCCGATCGGAACGGCACAGGAGCGCATCGGGCTGTATGCCTATGGAACGCAGTTCCTTGACGCTGTGCTGCGTGGGCTTGGTCTTCATCTCGCCCGCAGTCCCGAGATAAGGCACCAGCGTCAGATGGATATAGCAGGTCTCCTGAGCTCCCAGCTCAAGACCCATCTGGCGGATGGCCTCAAGGAATGGCAGCGATTCGATGTCACCGACGGTCCCACCCACCTCGACGATGGCCACCTCGGCATCGCCGGCGCCGCGGCGGATGAAGGCCTTGATCTCATCGGTGATGTGGGGAATGACCTGCACGGTGCGGCCCAGATACTCGCCGCGCCGCTCTTTTTTGATGACGCTTTCGTAAATCTGGCCGGCGGTGAAGTTGTTCGCCTTGCGCATCTTCGCCGAACAGAAGCGCTCATAATGACCAAGGTCGAGATCGGTCTCGGCGCCGTCCTCGGTGACGAACACCTCGCCGTGCTGAAACGGGCTCATGGTGCCCGGATCGACATTGATGTAGGGGTCGAGCTTGAGATTGGTGACCTTGAGCCCGCGCGATTCGAGGATGGCGGCGAGCGACGCGGCGGCGATCCCCTTGCCCAGTGAGGAAACCACGCCGCCGGTGATGAAAACGTAGCGCGGAGAGGTCATCCTCCCACCTCGAGGGATGGGCGCCGGAAGGGAAATGCACCCTGCGCGCGGCGGTTTGGCATCGGGGGGCGAAACTACCAGAAGCCGGCGCTTTTCTCAATCACTACGACGCGATCGCGTGCGGGTGTTATACAATCCGCGCCTTTGCGCCGCCTCCGACCATGAAGATGGAAACCTTGCGCGAGTCCCTGTTCGCCGCCACGCCGGCAATCAGGAGTGTTTATGCCGCCCTTGGCGCCTCGCTGATGATGGCGGCCATGAGCACCATGATCAAGCTCGCCTCGTCTCAAACTGGCAATGAAATGGTGGTGTTTCTGCGCAGCGGTTTCGGGCTCATGTTCCTTCTGCCGGGTCTGTGGCGCCGGGGCATCGGTGTCCTGGCCACACGGCGATTCGCCGGCCACCTTGCACGCTCATGGTTCGGCCTCTCCGCCATGTATTGCTTCTTCTACGCCATAGGCCACATGCCCCTGGCGGAGGCCGTGCTGCTGAATTACAGCTCGCCCATCTTCACCGCCCTCATTGCCTGGACCTGGCTCGGCGAGCGGGCCTCGCCCAAAATTTTCATCGCCATCGGACTGGGCCTGCTGGGCGTGGGGCTGATCCTGAAACCCGGCGGGGTGCCATGGTCTGGCGCGGCCTGGGTGGGCGCCATATCGGCGGTACTGGCGGCGCTGGCCATGGTCAATATCCGCCGCATGGCCGATACCGAACCCATTTTTCGCATCGTGTTCTATTTCAGTCTCATCAGCGTGGCTACTTCCGGCGTGCCATTGTTATGGGCGTGGCGCACGCCCAATCTGCATGTGTTGGCAACGATGGCCGCCGCCGGCCTGATGGCCAGCGCCGGACAGCTGTTGCTCACATACAGCTATTCAACCGCACCCGCCGCCCGGGTCGGAACCCTGAGTTATTCGACAGTGGTGTTTGCGGCCCTGATTGGCTGGGTGCTTTGGGGCGAACGGCCGGATTGGTTGTCCGTGGCCGGGGCCGTGCTCATCGGTACCGCCGGAATGCTGGTGACCCGGCGGCCCCCCCTGCCTCCCGAGGCCGATTGACTCCAGCTTGTGGAATCCCGGAAAAATGTCAGAGCCCCGCGGTACAGGGATGTACCGCCGTTTTCAATGGCGACAAGCCATTGAAAATCGGAGGCCGGCAAAAACCACGCTTTTTGCCGGCCGAGCTCTGAGAAGTCCAGGATGGACTTATTCAGAGCTGACCTAGGCGAGCATAAACTCCAGGGCGGTTTTGGCCTTGCGGCTGGGTTCCTCGCCGAAATACATGACGCCGTTCATGGCCAGGTTGCAATCGGATTTCTTCAACAGGGTGCGGGTGCCGCCCTGCAGTTCGATGTAGGTACCGTTGCTGCTGAAGTCCGATACATAGAACGAGCCGTGTTTGTAATCGATGCGCGCGTGTTCCCGCGATACCATGTGGTGATCCAAAACCACGTCATTGTTGCGCCCCCGGCCGATGGTGACCGTCGGCTTCTGCTTGGAGACCTCCAGCGTCTGGTTGGAACCGCGCACCTTGAGCTTGAGGCGGGCCTTGGCGAGCGGACCGTGGGTGATTTCCGTTGTTTTGGTGAAACTGGCCGTTTCGTCGGTCTTGGAGGCATCCGTCAGGATTTGATACACATCCAGTGGCCGCGCCTTGCCGCGGATCACCACCGTGTCATAGAAGGAAACCATGTGGCGAAAGGCCTCGGGCAGGGCCTTGGCGATGGCTTCACTGGCCATGAAGCTGTTGGATTTTGCCAGGGACACCAGCCGCGAGGCCACGTTGACCGTGTCGCCGAAAATATCGTTGCGCTCCTCGATGACCGGGCCGTAATGCGTACCCACCCGCAGGTGCAGCAGACCCGTGGTGTCGGCCGTTTGCGGCACTTGCAGATCGGCCGCCGCCTTGATCATCTGCCGGCCGGCCATGACCGCCTCATGCGCCGTTTTGAACACACACATCAACTCATCGCCGATGGTCTTGACCACCCGGCCGTCAAATTCCTTCACCACCTGCGTCAATTTGCCCAGGGAGTCAGTGATGATGAACTTGGCTTCGGCATCCCCCAGAAGTTCGTACATGCGGGTGCTACCGGACAGATCTGCGAACAGCACCGCCATCTGAACGTCGGCCCGCTCCGGGGCGCGAATTGTCAAATCTTCTTCATCGATCATTTTTCTAGTATAACGGTTTCGCGCTCCATGTTTGAGGCTGCACGCCGGCCGGCCGAACCGGACGGGAAGCAGTTCGATCTCAACGATAGAGTTTTCGCCCGGCACTGATCCGGGTAGACTAACTGCCATCCCCTTACAATCACACGGCCCTCAACCGTGCCGGGGTTTGCACGCTTCCGGGCGCCTGCCGGAGGAAAAGAGGGCCCACAACAATATGAAAAGCGAGGATTTTCCATGAAGTCCGACATTGAAATTGCCCAAAAGGCAACGATGAAGCCCATCATCGAACTGGCGAAGAGCAAACTGGGCATAGACGGCAAATTTCTCGAGCCTTACGGCCACTACAAGGCCAAGCTGTCACTGGATTACCTGCATGAAATAGAGAAACGACCGGATGGGAAGCTCATTCTGGTCACCGCCATCAGCCCGACGCCGGCCGGCGAGGGCAAGACCACGACGACCGTGGGCTTGGGCGACGCACTCAACAAGATCGGCAGGAAGGCCATCATTTGTCTGCGCGAACCCTCGCTCGGCCCCGTCTTCGGAGTCAAGGGCGGCGCCGCCGGCGGCGGTTATGCGCAGGTGGTGCCGATGGAAGACATCAACCTGCATTTCACCGGTGATTTCCACGCCATCGGCGCCGCGCACAACCTGCTCTCCGCGATGATCGACAACCACATCAATCACGGCAATGAATTGAGAATAGACCCGCGCCTGATCCAGTGGAAACGGGTCGTGGACATGAACGACCGGGCGCTGCGCAAAATTGTCATCGGACTGGGCGGCACGGCCAACGGATTCGTCAGGGAGGACGGTTACGACATCGTGGTGGCCTCCGAGATCATGGCGATTTTGTGCCTGGCGACTTCATTGAAAGACCTCAAGGAGCGCCTGGGCCGCATTGTCATCGGTTATACCCAGGGCGACAAAAGACCGGTGTACGCGCGGGATCTGAAGGCGCACGGCGCCATGGCCACGGTGCTGAAGGACGCCATCAAGCCCAACCTGGTGCAGACATTGGAGAACAATCCGGCCTTCATTCACGGCGGACCGTTCGCCAACATCGCTCACGGCTGCAACAGCGTCACCGCCACCAAGACTGCGCTCAAGCTCGCCGACTATTGCGTCACCGAGGCCGGTTTCGGCGCCGATCTGGGCGCCGAGAAGTTCATCGACATCAAATGCCGCATGGCGGGCCTCAACCCCTCCGCAGTGGTGCTGGTCGCGACCATCCGCGCGCTCAAATTTCATGGCGGCGTGAAAAAGGAGGACCTCAACAAGGAAAATCTCGAGGCACTGGCGAAAGGCATGGTCAACATCGAAAAGCACCTCACCAACATCCGCGATCACTACGGCCTGCCATGCGTGGTTTCGGTGAATCACTTCACCTTCGACACCGAGGCCGAGATCAAACTGCTCAAGGAGCGGATCGAATCGCTCGGCGGCCGTTTCGTTCTTGCCAAGCACTGGGCGCACGGCGGCGCCGGCGCCGAGGATCTGGCGCATGCGGTCGTCGATGTCATCGACAAGTCGAAGAAAAAATACACCTTTGTCTACGAGGACAACCTGCCGCTCACCGACAAGATCAAGGCCATCGCCACCAAGATCTACGGCGCCGGCCAGGTGACCTTTACTGATGCCGTGAGGAAGCAGTTGGACGAATGGAACAAGGACTATGGTCACTTCCCGGTATGCATGGCCAAGACACAGATGTCGTTCACCGCCGATCCGAACGTGCGCGGCGCGCCGACCGGCCATACCCTCAACGTGCGCGAAGTGCGGCTGTCGAACGGCGCCGGTTTTGTGGTCGCCATCTGCGGCGACATGATGACCATGCCCGGCCTGCCCAAGGTACCCGCCGCCGAAAAGATCGACATCGACGAACACGGCAACATCGTCGGCCTTTTTTAGCGTCATGTGACACCGCCGTTAAGACAGTATTCATCATCTTGATGACATCATTAAAATGTTGAAGGACGCGCAACGGTGGACACAGTTACAGTGTGATTCGATCTGATTACATATTCGAATTTGTCGCGCAGTGAGAGTAGTGTGGTATCTGTTCTTTATCCCAATAGAAGGAGAACTGTCATGGGCTATACCGCACGCAAGATGAATTACTGTTATGTCACTGTATCCAATCGCGCCGGTTCCGCGGCAGGCATCTTAAAGGCGCTGAAAAGCGCGGGCATCAGTCTGACCGCCTTCTCCGGCTTTCCCGCGAGCGGTGGCAAGGCACAGGTGGATTTGATCGCCGAGCGGCTCGGCGGCATACGGCAGCTTGCCAGACAGCACGGCTGGAAATTGAGCAGGCCGAAAAAAGGATTTCTGATCCAGGGCACGGATGAGATTGGCGCCATTGAAAGGCCCATCTCCAAACTCGCGGCGGCAAAAATCAATGTCATTGCCGCCGATGCCGTTGCCGCGGGCCGGGGCCGCTATGGCATGATCCTGTGGGTCAAGCGCAGGGATTATGGACGGGCCGCCAAGGCCATCGGTGCACACTGACGCTACCGACCAATTCCGTTTTCATACCTGACCGGTGCGCGGAAATTCCGGTACGAGATGCCCGTTGCGCGCCGTTCTGGCCTGGCGCGGGAGAAACAAGCCCACCCTTGCTCCGATCGCATCAAGCACTGTTTCATTGCCGAGCCCTGCCAACCATACCCACTGGGAGCCCGTCCGCATGAATCTGCCCGAGCTTTTTCCCGTCACCCGTCCGCTGATCGCCGCTGCCACGCGTCCAATGATCATCGGCGGCCTGGGCACCGCGGTTCCGCCCCATCGCCACAGGCAGACGGACTGCTACGAGGCACTGAAGCAAACCAGCGCCTACGACCGGCTCCAATCGCGTTCACAAGCGCTACTGCGCAAATTGCTGGCCGGCAGCAACGGCATCCACAGCCGCGCCCTGGCCCTTGAGCAGATCGCGCAAGTGGATAAGTTCAATCCCGATACCTTGCAACAGCATTACGAACGCCACGCCCCGCAGCTGGGCATGGAAGCCGGGCGAAAAGCGCTGGCGGACGCAGTGATTGATGCCCGCGCCATTGATGCCGTCCTCGTCAGCACCTGCACCGGTTATCTGTGTCCGGGTTTATCGTCATATCTGATCGAGGGACTGGGACTGCGATCAGATGTGATCGCATTGGACCTGGTCGGCAACGGCTGCGGCGCGGCCCTGCCCAATCTACACATGGCCCAGTCCCTGCTGGCCGCGGGTGGGTGTGAACGGGTGTTATCCGTGTGCGTCGAAGTATGCACCGCCGCTTTTTATCTTGATGACGATCCGGGCGTATTGATCAGCGCCTGCCTGTTCGGCGACGGCGCCGCCGCCGCCGTGCTGGGCACGGAGCCGCCCGCTGACGGCAGGCGGCGAATTGCATGGAGAGCCTTCGGTTCGGAGATTGATCCCTCACGGCGCGATCTGCTGCGCTTCGAACAACGCCAGGGCATGCTCCGCAATATCCTGACCCCGCCCGTGCCGCGCCTGGCCGCGGAATATGCGGAACGCGTGCTCGACCGGGTGCTGGATGAACAAGACTTGCGCCGTGCCGATATTCAGGCCTGGATATGGCATGCCGGCGGCCGCGACGTCCTCGCCGCCCTGCGCGAGCGCTTGGACCTGGACGACGACGCCACGCGCTGGAGTGCGGAAGTTTTGAGCGAATACGGCAACATGAGCAGTCCGAGCGTGCTGTTTGCCCTCGACAAGGCCCTGATCGGCGGCGCCGCGCCGGGCGCATGGTGGCTGTCCAGTTTCGGGGCCGGCTTCAGTTGCTATGGCGCGCTGTTGCAGGTGAGCTGACGCCGATGTCGCTGGCACAGCGGCGGCGGGAGGAGGAACTGCTCGACGTGCTGCCGGCGAGCGACCCGCGCGCGCAGCGTTCGCGGCGCGATCTGCGGCGGGTCAACGTGCTGATGGGCCAGCGCTTCATCCTGCGGCAAAATTTGCAGGCGTTGTTCAGCGCGAGCGCTCCACGGCGCATCATCGAGATCGGCGCCGGCGACGGCACGTTGATGCTGTCACTGGCGCGCAGTCTCGCCGGTCGCTGGCCCGGCGTCACCGTGACCCTGGTCGATCGCCACCCCATCGTGTCGCCGGCGACGCTGACCGCATTCTCACAACTGGGCTGGCGCACCGAATGCGTCACCGCGGACGCGATCCCGTGGTTCCAGCAGGGCCACCCCGCCGATCTGGCCGTGGCCAATCTGGTACTGCATCATTTCGATGAGCCGCCGCTACGTAAACTGTTCGCGGCCATCGCCCGCACAACGGAGGTCTTTGTCGCCACCGAACCGAGGCGATCCTCGACGGCGCTCATGGGCAGCCGGGCGCTGGCGCTTATCGGTTGCAACGAGATTTCCCGCCATGATGCCGTGGTAAGCGTGAGAGCGGGTTTCAACGGCCGCGAGCTGTCCGCGCTGTGGCCCGCGGGTAACGACTGGCAGTTGACCGAACGCCGCGCCGGCTTGTTCACGCATTTGTTTGTCGCCCGGCAGGGCGGACAACTACGGGAGAAGCGGCGTGATCTATGACGCCGTGGTCATCGGTGGCGGGCCTGCCGGTTCCACGGCCGCCCTGCGGCTGGTGCTGGCGGGCTGGACTGTGGCATTGGTGGAGAAATCGTCTTTTCCACGCCGCAAGGTATGCGGTGAATTCATCTCCGCCACCACCCTACCCTTGTTGCGCGCCCTCGGCGTGGA
>DATJVC010000006.1 GCA_035501935.1 Gammaproteobacteria bacterium
TTGCCGCGGCCGTCGATGCGCTTGCCCTCCTCCAGCGCCTTGGCGCGGACGATCTTGTACTCCAGATTCTCGATGGCGATCTTGACCTGTTCGGGGGTGAACCCCGGTTCATCCTTGGGGCAGAGCGCGGTGATGATCTGATCGCGCAGCTTGGCGAGCGCATCGCGCCGCGCCAGCTTGTCGACGATGGCGTAGGCATCGTGGATCTGAGCCTTGTATTTTTCGACCGAACTGATGAGCTCCACGTCCGGCGCGGGCGGCTGCCAGTCCCACGGCTTTGTGCCCGCCTCCTTGGCGAGATCGTGGATGGCGCGGATGGCCGCCTGCATCTCCTTGTGCCCGAAAAGCACGGCGCCGAGCATGACGGATTCCGGCAGTTCCTTCGCCTCGGATTCGACCATCAAGACCGAGCTTTCCGTGCCGGCCACGACCAGATCAAGCTGCGAGGCGTCCAGGTCCTTGAAACTCGGGTTCAACAGATACTGACCGTCGGCGTAACCCACGCGCGCCGCGCCGATCGGGCCGTTGAACGGGACGCCGGAGACGGCCAGCGCCGCCGAGGCGCCCAGTATGGCGGGAATGTCCGGATCGACCTTGGGATCGAGGGACATGACGGTGGCGACGATCTGCACTTCATTCAGAAACCCCTCCGGGAACAGCGGCCGTAACGGCCGGTCGATGAGGCGCGACGTCAGCGTCTCCTTTTCGCTGGGCCGGCCTTCACGCTTGAAGAACCCACCGGGGATCTTGCCCGCGGCGTAGGTCTTTTCCTGATAATCGACGGTCAACGGGAAAAAGCCCTGTCCCGGTTTCGCCTCCCTGGCGGCGACCACGGTGACCAGCACCACGGTGTCGCCCATGCTGGCCATGACTGCGCCGGTCGCCTGGCGGGCGATCTCGCCGGTCTCCAGCGTGACGGTGTGCTGTCCGTAGGGGAATGATTTCTTGACAATAGACATGGGTGTATTCCTGCTCAAAATAATGATGGATTGATCCGATGGGCGGAAAACGAACCGGGCCGCGTGAAAGCGGCCCGGATCTCCTTACTTGCGCAAACCCAGCTTGGCGACCAGGTCACGATAGCTGGCGGGGTTGGTGGCCCGCAGATAATCCAGCAGCTTGCGCCGCGTGTTGATCATCTTCAGCAATCCCTGACGCGAGTGCTTGTCGTGGTTGTGCGTTTTGAAATGTTCCGAAAGGCTGTCGATGCGGGCGGACAGGAGCGCGACCTGGACCTCCGGTGAGCCGGTGTCGGTTTTTTTGCGCTGGTAGTCCTTGATGATGCCGCCCTTGCGTTCTGCTGTCAGTGTCATGAAAAGACTCCTAAATTCCAACTCTCTGGATTCTTGCCTTGGTTCAGGGCGAGCATTGTAGCGATGGGAGGCGGTGCGAACA
This sequence comes from Gammaproteobacteria bacterium, assembly GCA_035501935.1. Classification (NCBI taxonomy): domain Bacteria; kingdom Pseudomonadati; phylum Pseudomonadota; class Gammaproteobacteria; species Gammaproteobacteria bacterium. Next base: position 1,396 of record DATJVC010000006.1, read on the forward strand.
AGAAAATTCTGTCTCGTTCACTTGCCGGGATTGCTTAACAGACGGCGGGAGCTGAGCCGGCCGCCGGCCACCTCGCCCATGCCCAGGAATCCGCCGGCGGGGCCATAGATACGCACCGTTTCACCGGCCTCCAGGGGTACGGTCACGCGCTGGCCGTGCCGGAGCAGAGTGGCGGCGCGTTCGTCCAGCGACACCGCCGGCCAGATCGACAAGGCCTGGTCCATGGGCCGCAGCAGTTCATCCAAAGCCGTGAGACCGGATTCGGCGCGCTTATCCAGCATCTCCAGCGTCACCGCGCCGTCCAGATTGAACGGCTGCACCTCCGTGCGCCGCAACGCCGAGAGATGGGCACAGGTCGACAGCGCCGCGCCGATTTCCTCGGCCAGCACGCGGATGTAAGTGCCCTTGGAGCAACTGACATCGATCGTAAGCGTCGCGCCTTCGAAGTCCAGCAGGTTCAGCGCCTTGATGGTGATCGCCCGCGATTTGCGCTCGACGGTGACGCCGCGCGCCGCGAGTTTGTACAAGGGCCGGCCCTGATGCTTGAGCGCGGAGTGCATGGGTGGCGTCTGCATCCGCTCGCCGCAAAAACCGGCCAGCGTGCCTTCAACCCCCGCGCCATCCAATCGAGGCACGGGCCGGCGTTCGATGATCTCTCCTTCGGCGTCGCCGGTCGCGGTACGCTCGCCCAGTTTGATCCGGGCCTGATAGCGCTTGCCCGCGTTCAGCAGATAAGGGGTGATCTTGGTCGCTTCGCCGAAGCACACCGGCAAAAGACCGCTCGCCAGGGGATCGAGATTGCCGGTATGGCCGGCCTTGGCGGCGCGGTACAGGCGCCGCGCCCGTTGCAGCGTCGCATTGGAACTCAACCCCACGGGCTTGTCGAGCAGCAGGATGCCGTCGACCTTGCGGTATTCAAACCTCTTCATCGCCACTCGATGCGGGGTCGTCTTCAGGCGGATGTCCCGCCGCCACTTCATCCAGCAATGCCTCCAGACGAGCGGCGCGGGCGATGGATTCATCGTAGTAAAAGATGATGCGCGGCACGCTGCGCATGGTCATGGTTTTGGCGAGCAGGGTGCGCATGGCCGGGGCACGTTCGTTCAAGGCCGCGAGCACCTCGGCCTGTCCAACCGTGGGTCCCATCTGGGTGACGAAGATCCTGGCCTGCTTCAAATCGGGGGAAACGTCGGCGGCGGTCAGGGTGATGAAGCCCATGCCGGTCTCCTCCGCGCAGAGCTGCGCCGGCCGCGCCAGCAGCCGCAGGATTTCCTCGCCCACGCGGCGCGGCCGGTTGCTGACCGGCGCAAACAAATCATCGCGCCGACGCCGTGACATGGGCAACAACTACACCTTGCGCGCCACTTCGACGCGTTCGAAGACTTCGATCTGATCGCCCGGTTTCACGTCGTCGTAGTTCTTCACGCCGATGCCGCACTCGGTGCCGGATTTCACCTCGTTGACATCGTCCTTGAAGCGGCGCAGGGATTCCAGCGCGCCCTGGAAGATCACCACGTTGTCGCGCAGCACGCGGATGGGATTGTTGCGCTTGATCATCCCGCTCGTCACCAGGCAGCCGGCGATGGCGCCGAACTTGGAGGAGCGGAACACGTCGCGCACCTCGGCCACGCCGATGATGGTTTCGCGGATTTCCGGCGTCAGCAGGCCGGCGAGCGCTGCCTTCACGTCGTCGATGGCGTCGTAGATGATGCTGTAGTAGCGCAGATCGATGCCCTCGGCCTCGATCAACCGGCGCGCGCTGGCGTCGGCGCGCACGTTGAAACCGATGATCATGGCGCTGGAGGCCACCGCCAGGTTGACGTCGGACTCGGTGATGCCGCCGACACCGGTGGCCACGACGTTGACGGTCACTTCGGCGGCGGACAACGCACCCAGCGCCTCGCCCAGGGCTTCGGCTGAACCCTGCACGTCGGCCTTGATGACCAGGTTCAGCGTGACGCTCTTGCCCTCCCCTATGCGTAAAAAGACATCCTCCAGCTTGGCCGACTGCTGCCGCGCCATCTTCTGTTCGCGGTTCTTGGTGTTGCGGAACACGGCGATCTCGCGCGCCTTGCGCTCGTCGGCCACCACCACCGCCTCGTCGCCGGCGTTGGGCACGTTCGACAGGCCCAGTACTTCCACCGGCGTGGAGGGCCCGGCCTCTTCCACCAACTGGCCATGATCGTCGAGCATGGCACGCACGCGGCCGAATTCGATGCCGGTCAGCAGGATGTCGCCCCGGTGCAGAATTCCGTTCTGCACCAGCACCGTGGCCACCGGACCGCGGCCCTTGTCCAGGCGTGATTCGATGACCGTCCCGGACGCCGGGCCGGTCTCTGCCGCCTTGAGTTCCAATACCTCGGCCTGCAACAGGATGGCCTCCAGCAATTGATCCACGCCTTCGCCGGTCTTGGCCGACACCTTGACGAACTGGGTGTCGCCGCCCCAGTCCTCGGGAATGACGCCGTGCTGGGTCAACCCCTGGCGCACGCGTTCGGGATCGGCGCCGGACTTGTCGATCTTGTTGACGGCGACGATAAGCGGCACCTTGGCCGCCCGGGCATGCTGGATCGCCTCGATGGTCTGCGGCATGACGCCGTCATCGGCGGCCACCACCAGCACGACGATGTCCGTCACCTTGGCGCCGCGTGCGCGCATGGCGGTGAAGGCGGCATGGCCGGGCGTGTCCAAAAACGTAATCGCGCCCTTGGCCGTGTTGACGCGGTAGGCGCCGATGTGCTGGGTGATGCCACCGGCCTCGCCGGCGGCGACATCGGTGCTGCGGATCTTGTCCAGCAGCGAAGTCTTGCCGTGATCGACATGACCCATGACCGTCACCACCGGCGGGCGCGGCACTTTTTCGACGCCGGCCTGTTCCTCGCGCAGCGAGGATTCGATGGCGTTGGCGTCGATGCGCCGGGCTTTGTGGCCCATCTCCTCGACCACGATGACCGCGGTGTCCTGATCGATGACTTGATTGATGGTCACGAGGCTGCCCATCCCCATCATGACCTTGATGACCTCGGCGACCTTCACCGACATGCGCTGCGCCAGATCGGCCACCGTGATGCTCTCCGGGACGGCCACCTCGTGCACGGTGGGTTCGGTCGGCATCTCGAATCCGTGCTTGCTGGCCACCGGCGCGACCACGCGCCGTGCCGGCGGCTTGCGCTTGCGGCGCGACCGGCTGGCATCGACGTGCAACTCCTCGCGCTCCTGCTGCCGTTCGCGTTCAATCACGCGGCCGCGGTCGTGATCCTGGCGCTTCTTCTTCGCGCCCTTTTCGCCCTCTTCGCGGGGCGGGGTGGACGGTGGCGCGCGGGTTTCCGGTGCCGCGGCGAGTTTGGCCTCGCCCGGCGGGCGGCGCGATTCAACCTCCACGCGGGCACGCTCCTCGGCAACGCGCTTGGCCTCCAGATCACGCTGACGCTGCTCCTCCTGCTGGCGCGCCTGCTCCTCGGCCTCCAGCCGCTCGCGTTCGGCGGCCTCCTCGCTCAGGCGCTGCGCCTCCTCGTCCACCACCAGGCTGCGCTTGACGTAGGTCTTCTTCTTGCGGAACTCGACGCTGACAGTCTTGGTATGGGCCGGCTTGGCGGCGGTGCCGGGACGCAGGCGCAGCTTGCTCTTGTCGGTGGGCACCTTGATCTCGCTCAAGGTCTTGCGCCGCAGGGTGATGCGCGCGGGCTCCGAGGCCTCCTCGACGCGGCCGTGGGCGCGGCGCAAATGCGCCAGCAGCTGGCTCTTTTCCTCGTCGCTGATCGGATCCTGCGCCTGCTTGGCGGGCAGGCCGGCCTCGGTGAGCTGGCCGATCAGGCGCTCGACCGAAATCCCGACGGTGTCGGCAAATTGCTGGATGGTCACATCAGCCATTGATATCCTTTCCGATATCGGCCGTTTCCTTCTGGGCGTCCTCGGCCTGCGCAAACCAGGGCGCGCGCGCGGTCATGATCAACTCGGCGGCGCGCGCCTCGTTCATGCCTTCGATTTCCATCAGATCGGCCACCGACTGCTCCGCCAGATCATCCTGGGTGACGATGCCGCGGCTGGCCAGCAGATAGGCCAGGTCCTCATCCATGCCGGCCATCGCCAGCAGTTCATCGGACGGCTTGGCGTCGCCGATCTTTTCCTCCGTGGCGATGGCCTTGGTCAGCAGGATGTCCTTGGCGCGGCGGCGCAGCTCGGCGACCAGGGCCTCGTCGAATTCCTGGATGGCCGCCATCTCGCCCTCGGGGACATAGGCCACCTCCTCGATGCTGGTGAAGCCTTCGTCCACCAGAATGCGCGCCACTTCCTCGTCCACGTCCAGCTGCTCCATGAACACTTCCTTCAGGCGCTGTTCCTCCTGGGTGGCCTTTTCCGCGGCTGCGGTCTCGCTCATGACGTTCAGTTCCCAGCCGGTCAGCTGGCTGGCGAGTCGCACGTTCTGTCCGTTGCGGCCGATGGCCTGCGACAACTGCTCCTCCACCACGGCCACGTCCATGCTGTGGGTGTCCTCGTCCACCAGGATGGACACGACCTCCGCCGGTGACATGGCGTTGATGACGAATTGCGCCGGGTTCTCGTCCCACAGGATGATGTCCACCCGCTCGCCGGCCAGTTCGTTCGATACGGCCTGTACACGCGAACCGCGCATGCCGACGCAGGCACCGACCGGATCGATGCGACCGTCCTTGCTGCGCACGGCGATCTTGGCGCGCAACCCCGGATCGCGCGCCGCGCCCATGATCTCGATGAGCCCCTCGCCGATCTCCGGCACTTCGAGCTTGAACAGTTCCACCAGCAACTCGACCGCCGTACGGCTCACGAACAGTTGCGGCCCCTTCTTTTCCGGGCGAACGTCATAGAGATAGCCGCGCAGCCGGTCACCGGGCCGCACCGGTTCGCGGGGGATGAGGTGTTCACGCGTGATGATCGCCTCGGCGTTGCCGCCCAAATCGAGCAGCACGCCGCTGCGCTCGGCGCGCTTGACGGTGCCGGACACAAGCTGGCCCTTGCGGTCTTGATATTGTTCGACGACCTGGGCGCGCTCCGCCTCGCGCACTTTCTGCACGATGACCTGTTTCGCTGTCTGGGCGGCGATGCGCCCATAGACCTCGGCCTCCATCGGCTCCTCGATGAACTCGGCGGCGTTGATGTCGGGGTGGGTCTTGCGCGCCTGGGAAAGCAGAACCTGGCGATCCGGGAACTCCAGCCCGCCCAGCAACTTCACGCTCTCGGCGGCATCATCGATGACTTCCCAGCGCCGGAAGGCATGATAGTCGCCGGACTTGCGATCAATGGACACCCGCACCTCAATGTCCTCGTGGTAGCGCTTCTTGGTGGCGCTGGCAAGCGCGGCCTCCAGCGCCTCGAAGATGACCTCCTTGGCCACCCCCTTCTCGTTGGAGACCACTTCCACCACCGTCAGTATTTCTTTGTTCATACACTCACGTCCTCAAATCTTTATGGTGTCGCGATTAAGCGCGCCTTGGCAATCTGCACCAGCGGAATGTGGTGCTCCACGCCGTCCACTTCCACCCTGACCTTGTCTTCATCCACGCCCAGCAGGGTGCACGTCACATTGCGCTGGTCGCCCAAGAGCGGCGTCCGCAGTTTCAGGCGCGCGCGGCAGCCGGCAAAACGCGCGTAATGCGCCGGTGTGTACAGCGGTCGATCCAGCCCCGGCGACGACACCTCGAGCACATAGCCCCCGGCGATGGGATCTTCCACATCCAGCACGGCGCTCACCTGGCGGCTCACCCGCTCGCAATCATCCACCGCGACGCCGGCCGGCTGATCGATGTACAGCCGCACCAACCCGCGGCGCCCACCGGTGACCTGCTCGATACCGACCAGCTCATAACCCAGTGCGGTCACCACCGGCTCCAGCAACGCCTGCAAACGCGTGCACGGCTTCATCGCCAAATCCCCTACAGTGAAGCCCTGAATTAGTCCATCCTGGACTTCTCAGAGCACGGAAAGCAAAAAGCGTCCCCGACTCCTGGCCGCGTAGCGGCTCCTTCGGGCAGCGGCGCAGCGGCTGCGTTCGATATCGAACCGGGTCGCCTGCAGCTGCCCCGCACCACACAGCAGTCACTGCGTCACAGCCGCGTTTTTGCTTTCCTTCATTTTCAATGGCCTCAGGCCATTGAAAATGGTGGCACATCCATGTACCGCGCGGGAATCTCTGACTTTTCAGAGATTCCCAAAACAAAAAGCCCCGATACCGGGGCCTGGGCTACTCTCCTGGTAGCGGGGGCGGCGCGCCTGCGCATGACCACCTTCCCCGCGCCGCTCAACGGTATGAGCAGTGGTAGCGGGGGCAGGATTTGAACCTGCGACCTTCGGGTTATGAGCCCGACGAGCTGCCAGACTGCTCCACCCCGCAATAATCCATGCGATCATGCCAAGTGCCGCCGTCTTTTTCAAGCAAATTGCGCATAAATCGGCTCTCTGCACGTTGAAATCCATCAGGGCCGACCCCAGCTATACTTCTATCATTAAATACGGTAATTAAAGAGTCATGGTCACCCGCCCACCGGCTGTGGCGAATCAGTTTTACCCCGGCGATCCCGCGGTCCTGCGGCGCCAGGTGGAAGACCTGCTGGCGGAAGCCGCCCGCGGCCCGTCCGCCTCCGCAGCGCCCAAGGCCATCATCGCGCCGCACGCCGGGTACATTTATTCCGGTCCGGTGGCTGCCTCGGTGTATCAATCTTTACGTCCGGTGCGGCAACAGATCCGCCGCGTGGTGCTGCTGGGTCCGGCGCATCGCGTCTATTTGCGCGGACTGGCGGTGCCCACCGTCGAAGGTTTTCACACACCGCTCGGCGACATCACCCTCGACCAGGAAGCCATCGCGGCCATCCGCGCGCTGCCGCAGGTCGTCGTCAGCGACGAGGCCCACGCCGAGGAACACAGCCTGGAGGTGCATCTGCCATTTCTGCAAAACCTGCTGGAGAACTTCACGCTCGTCCCGCTGGTGGTCGGGGATGCCAGCCCCGCGCAAGTGGCGGAGGTGCTCGCCAAGCTTTGGGGCGGCCCGGAGACGCTCATCGTGATCAGCACGGACCTCAGCCATTATCATCCCTATCAGGAGGCGCGCGAAATCGACCAGCGCACCTCGGCGGCGATTCTCAACCTGCAATATGAAATGATCGGTCCGGAACAGGCCTGCGGCTGCCGGCCGCTCAATGGCCTCCTGCACTACGCCCGCAGTCACCATCTACACGTTACCAACGTGGATTTGCGGAATTCCGGCGACACCGCCGGACCGCGCAACCGCGTGGTGGGTTACGGTGCCTACCTGGTCGACGAGAACGCATCGTTCACGAACAAGGAACGCCACACCCTGCCCAGGATCGCCCGGGATTCGCTGAAATACGGCCTCTATCAAGGCCGCGCATTGGCCGTGAACCTCGCCGATTGCGGCCCCGCGCTGCGCGCCACCCGCGCAAGCTTTGTAACGCTGACGAAGAACGGACAGCTGCGCGGCTGCATCGGCACTCTGGAGGCGCACCGGCCGCTGGCTGTGGATGTCGCCGCCAACGCTTACGCCAGCGGCTTTCGCGATCCGCGCTTTCCCGCCTTGAATGCAGTGGAACTGGCGCAGGTGCACATCCATATTTCCGTGCTTTCCCCACCCGCGCCCATGACCATCGCTTCAGAGGAGGATTTGCGCCGGCAATTGCGCCCGGGTGAGGACGGATTGATTCTGGAATTGGGGCATCGCCGGGCGACCTTCCTGCCCAGCGTCTGGGAAGACCTGACGACGCCGGAGATTTTTGTCGAGCATCTGAAACACAAGGCCGGCATCGGCCGCCACGAAGACACGCGCGGACTCAAAGTCTGGCGCTATACCACCGAATCCATCCACGAAGAACCCGCGTCTTTACATTAACCCCTGCCTTGTTGCGCGGCTTTGGCCCTGGCAATCAGATCGTCATTCGCCTGGATCAATTTCTCATCGCCGCGCGCCAGCGCGCTGGATTTGGCGGCCAGTTCCACCGTTTCGCCGTAGTGTTTTTGCTGGAGACGCACCGCCGCCAGCCGGTGCCAGAGCCAGCCGTTGTCCGGCTGGATGCGCAAGGCGCGCTCCAGCGTGGCCGCCGCCTGGTCCATATGACCGCCGCGGCCCTGCGCATCCGCCTGATTCAGCAGGGCCATCACCGCTGGATTCGGCGGCGGCGGCGGCGCAGCAGTAGCCGCCGGCAGCGGAGTCAATGGAGCGGATTCCTCCGTCTTCGCGGCAGATTCCGGTGTTATTACCGCGGACTCCGAATGATCGACCACCGGCGCGGGCGGTGATGCAACCGGCGGCGCCGAGGCACAACCAGACAGCGCAACGCCGAGGACCAGTACCCATCTCGATGCCTGCTTCATGGGCGTATGTTACAACGCGCCGCAGGGCTGGTAAGGCATTGTCACTCCCTGCCCGGCGATAAAGGGGAAAGGCGCGGCGCGAGTGCAATCCTTGTCCGTCATCACGCCGGTATTGACATCCACCCAGCGCCATTCGATCCCTGCGGGCGGCGTCAGATCCACGCCGGGCGCGGCAAGGCCCTTCATCAGCGCCGCCCACAGCCGCATGGACCCGGTCGCGCCCGAGAGGCCGGTCGGCGCGTTGTCATCACGCCCCACCCAACTCACCGCCACCATGTCGCGGCCGAAACCGGCGAACCAGCTGTCGCGCAAATCATTGGTGGTGCCGGTTTTGCCGGCGTATGTCCCGCCGCTCAACCTGGGAAGCGCCGCGGCGGTGCCGGAACGCGCCACCTCGGCGAGCAGTGTGTTCACCAGAAAGGCGTGCTCCGGCTTGATGACCGCCTGCACGCGCAGACCGTAACGGGTCAGCGGGCGTCCGTCGTGATCGAGGACTTCGCGGATCGCGCGCAGCGGCGCACGGAACCCCCTGGCGGCGAAACTCTGGTACATCTGCAATACCTCATATGGCGACAACGGCGCCGCGCCGAGAAACAGGGAGGGATAGGCCGGCAATTCGCTGGTGACGCCAAGCGTGCGCAGTTGCCGGACGATGGCATCCACGCCGAGCGCCAACCCTAGATGCACGGTCGCAAGATTGTAGGAATGCACCAGTGCCTCATACAGCGGCACGTTGCCGTGCGCCACGCCGTCGTAATTCTGCGGCGTCCAGCGCGTCCTGCCCTGCTCCCAGACCAGCGGCGCGTCCTCCAGCGGGGTCAGCACGTTGTATTGCGCGGGCCGCTGCAGCGCGGTCAGGTACACCGCCGGCTTGACCAGCGACCCGATCTGGCGGCGGGCATCCAGGACGCGGTTGAACCCGGCGTACTGCGGATCGCGCCCGCCGACCAGCGCCAGGATCTCGCCGCTGTCGGTGGCCGCCACCACCATCGCCGCCTGCAGGGAGCCATGCGGACGTTCACGCCCGGTTTCCAGTTGCGGCAGCGTCTCTTCAATGGCGGCTTCAGCAGCCGATTGCACGCGCGGATCCAGGGTGGTGAAGATGCGCAAACCGGCGTTGTGCAGATCCTCCTCCTTGTAATCCTGCGCCAGCTGGCGGCGCACCAAATCCATGAAGGCGGTGTAGCGCGCCTGGCGGAACAGTGGGCGCGGCGTCACCGCCAACGGCGCCTGCGCCTCGCCGGCTGCGGCTGCGGATGTCAATTTGCCTGTTTCCACCATCGCCTGCAGCACCACCAGACGGCGCTCCAGCGCACGTTCCGGGTAGCGCCTCGGGTCGTAGTACGACGCACCGCGGGAGAGACCGGCGAGCAGCGCCAATTGCGCCACCGTCAGCTCGTTCAACGGCCGGCCGAAATAAAACTCCGCCGCGAGCGCGAAACCGTGGATGGCGCGATCTCCATCCTGACCGAGATATACCGTGTTGAGATAGGTTTCGAGGATCTCATCCTTGCGGTAGTGCCGCTCCAGGGCCAGCGCCATGAATACTTCATTGAACTTGCGGATGTAGCTGCGCTCCCGGCCGAGAAACAGGTTCTTCACCAATTGCTGGGTGATGGTGCTGCCGCCCTGGCGGATCTCGCCGCTCTTCAGATTCACCCACAACGCACGCAATATGCCGAGCGGATCGATGCCGCCATGACTGTAGAAATTCCGATCCTCAACAGCCAGGAGGGCATCGATCAGCGTTTGGGGCACATCCGACAATTGCACAAGGATGCGATCCTGCTGGTCCCGCGGCGCAATGCGGGCGATTTCCACCGGTTCTAGACGCAACAACGGCAGCGCCGTTCCGCCTTCATCCATTGCATTGATCACGCGGCCATCGAAGCGCAGATGCACGCGATGCGGTGGCTCCACGCCGTCGCTGAACGGGAATCCGCGCGTGTGTAATGTGATTTCCTTCGGCGTGGCGTGGTATTGACCCGGCCCGTCCACGGTGGCGACCTCGCGGTAACCCAGTCGCTGCAATTCGTCGATCAGGGCGGCCGGCGGCAGCGCCAGACCGGTGTATAACTCCAGGGGATGTGCATAGACTTGCGCCGGCAGCGTCCACCGATGCTGCTCAAAGGCCTGACGGGCGGTGTGGTCGATCCATGCCCCCCACGCCAATAATGCCATTAAAATCAATGCACTGATGTGGAGCAGCGGACCGCGGAAACGTTCCAGCAACGTGCGGATAACGGCGAAACGGCGGCGGGAGCGGCGCGAAGGCATTACCCTTGGGAAATGGGATTCAGGTGACGGGGAACGCGCGCGCGTTGCGGCCGCGGCCCGCTTTCATTGACAGCAAGGAATTTCGGCGGCGGCGGTTTCGCATCCCAGCTCCCGCGCGCAGCGCCTTGGATTTTTTGGCTCGATCTTGATCGAGTTGGTCGTCAACCTGCCCTGGCTTCAAACCGTGTTCACTGCCTCAACTACAACGACTATCTTCTTCTCTTCTTCGTTTTCGCTTTCTTCTTCGCCGGTCTCTTCTTTGCCTTCTTCTTCGCTGCCATGATTAACCCCCTTTTGGTTAAGTTAAACGACACAAGAAGCGAGTACCACGTCATTTATATACATCACAAATCAAAACTGTGCAAACTTTTTTTCGCGTGTCGAGCATCGTCATCGCGCGATGCAGCAAACAAATTCATCCCGGTTTCGTGTCACGCATCACATGATGTGCTTGCGCGCGACGTTATTCCCGATCGTGGAACACCGTCTCACATGTCAGTGCACGCGTTTTTGGATCGCGCGGATCACGAGGCGCTGCAAGGCTTTCAGCGGGATCGCAACGCGGACAGCACGCGCGTGCGCACATCCTCCACGCGGCCGATGCCTTCGATCTTCACATACTTCGTCTGCGGATCGCACGCGTAATATGCCACCAGTGGCTTGGTCTGTTCGTGATACACCTGCAAGCGCCTCCTCACCGTCTCTTCCTTGTCGTCGTCGCGCTGGATCAACGTTTCACCCGTCGTATCGTCCTTGCCCGCGACCTTGGGAGGATTGAAGACGACGTGATAGGTACGTCCGGAAGCCGGGTGCACGCGCCGTCCGGACATGCGTTTGACGATCTCCTCGTCATCGACGGCAATCTCCATCACCACGTCGACCTGTACCCGCATTTTTTTCAATCCCTCGGCCTGCGGGATGGTGCGCGGGAAACCGTCCAGCAGAAATCCGCGTGCGCAATCCGGCTCGCGGATTCGTTCCGCCACCAGTCCAAGGATGATGTCGTCGGAGACGAGCCCGCCGGCATCCATGACCTTCTTGGCCTGGAGACCCAGCGGCGTTCCGGCCTTGACGGCGGCGCGCAGCATGTCGCCGGTGGAAATCTTGGGAATGTCAAACTCGGCGCAGATGAAGTCGGCCTGGGTGCCCTTGCCCGCGCCCGGCCCGCCCAGAAGTATCAGTTTCATGTCCCCTCCCTCCGCGTTGTTTTATAATCAAAAATCATGCAACCAATGCCGGCCCCACGGCAGGAACGCCATTGAAACTGCAACTCGACACCGGCGGCAGTCATGCCATCCTGTCTTATACCGCCACTGCGATCAGGCTCCCGACACTCAGCCTCGAACGCAGTTTCATTCTTTGCCCGGACCGGTTGATCGCGGACTGGGCGCCGCAGACCCTGGCCGAATTGTCGCCGGGGCATTTCGATCCGGTGATCGCGCTCGATCCGGAAATTGTATTGTTGGGCACGGGCGCCCGTTTGTGTTTTCCCGCCGCGAGCATCCTCGCGCCACTGCGCATCCGGCAAATTGGCGTTGAAGTAATGGACACGCCCGCCGCCTGCCGTTCCTACAACGTGCTGTCAGGCGAAGGGCGGCGTGTCGTGGCCGCCTTCTTCATGATCCACCTGAACCCTTAACGCTCGCGGAATAGTGTCTCGACCGAAATACCCTGCCGCTCCATGAGCAGGCGCAATCGCCTCAGGGCGTCGATCTGAATCTGCCGCACCCGCTCGCGCGTCACGCCGATCGCCTCTCCGACCTCCTCCAGCGTGGCCACCTCGCGGCCATTCAAGCCGAAACGACGTTCCACCACTTCGCGCTGCTTGTCCTGCAACTGCGACAACCATGACTCGATGTGCCGTTGCATGTCCGCATCCTGCAGCAGCACGCCGGGATCGAGGTTGCGTTCATCGGGGATGGTGTCCAGCAACGACCGATCGGAATCCGGCTCGCCGGAGACATCCATCGAGGCCACGCGTTCGTTCAGGCCCAGCATGCGCTTGACGCTCTCGACCGGCTTCCCGACCCCCCGCGCCACGTCCTCCGGCCCAGGTTCGCGCTCCATTTCCTGCGCCAGCTTGCGCTGCTCGCGCAAATAGGTGTTGATCTCCTTGACCACGTGGATGGGCAGCCGGATGGTGCGCGTCTGGTTCATGATTGCGCGCTCGATGGTCTGGCGTATCCACCAGGTGGCGTACGTTGAGAAGCGAAAACCGCGCTCCGGATCGAATTTCTCGACCGCGCGTATGAGGCCCAGATTGCCCTCCTCGATGAGATCGAGCAGGGCCAGCCCGCGGTTCAGGTAACGCCGGGCGATCTTCACCACCAGGCGCAGATTGCTCACGATCATGCGCTGGCGGGCCTTGGCGTCCCCCTGGCGCGCCTGCCGCGAAAAGCGGACTTCCTCCTCCGCGCTCAACAAATCGGCAAATCCGATCTCGGAAAGATAAATACGGGTGGCATCCAGATCACCGTCGCTGACTTCAGCGGCCGCGAACGTGACGGGGGCTGCCGGTTGCGCCTCGGATTCCAGCGGCTCCTCGACGACGGTCTCCTCCGTTTCCCCGTCGGAAAATTCCTCATCCGCCGCGGCCATCTCCATTGCCGCCAACTCGGCGTCATCGTCGACAAGCTCCGATGCGGCCACAATGATCGCGCCTGTCGGCGGCGGCATGGTTGCATCGGCGCCCCGAGTCTTCGTCGCAGTGGTTTTCCGGCCTTTGCGTTTTTGTCCCGGCACGGGGGCTTGTTTCTTTAAATTAATTGGACGGCAAATATTCCAGCGGCGGCACGGGCTTGCCACTGCGGCGGATTTCGAAATGGAGCATGACCTGCTTGGCGCCGGTGTCGCCCATCTCCGCGATCTGCTGGCCCGCCGTCACCCGCACCCCCTCGGTCACCAGCACTTTATCATTGTGCGCATAAGCACTTAGAAACAAGTCATTATGTTTTATGATAATAAGCTTTCCATAACCAATCAGTCCACTGCCGCTGTAAACCACCTCCCCGGCGGCGGCGGCATAGATCGGCTGCCGCGCCGTTCCCAGGATATTGATGCCATTCTGGCCGAGCACGGTGTCGGAAGTGACCACCCTGCCCCGTGCCGGCCATTGCCAGCGGATGGTTCCAGTGTCGCGGACTTCGGGACGCGCGCGTTCTTTCTCCGAGGCACCTTTTACCGAAGCGGCGGATGGTGGCGGGGCATTCGCAGCAATGGTTTTGGGCGCTTGGGCGGCGGCATCTCCGGCGGGCTTCACCACAGACGCGGGGGCGGTCGCCGGGCGTGAAGCGGGCTGATTGGCGGCCGGTTGCGCCTCTTCTCCGCGCAAACGCAGCCGCTGCCCCGCGTGGATGACATAAGGCGGGCCGATGTGATTCCACTCGGCAATGCGCTGGTAATCCAATCCGTATCGCCAGGCGATGGCGTAGAGTGTCTCGCCGCCCTCGACGACGTGCATGGCGGGTGCGGATTCCGGCGCGCCCGTGCGCAACACCGCCGCCTTTGCCCGCGGCGACTCCGTGCCCGGGCCTTCCACCGGCGCCAGCGCGCCACCGCCGCAACCCGCCAGCGGCAGCACGTAAAAAACCACCGCCATGAGACGGCCTGCCCGAAACGTCATCCCACACCCTCGAGCATGGGGACGAAACTGACCCAGTCCAGCAGCCTCTCATCGTAACCCTGTGCCGTTCTGGTAATCAGCATCAACTGCTGGTTGCCGCTGGCCCCGACGGGGATGATCAGGCGCCCGCCCGGCGCCAGCTGCTCCTTCAAGGCCGGCGGCACGCCGAGCGGTGCCGCTGCAACCAGGATGGCGTCATAGGGTGCGTGCAACGGCCAGCCGGCGTTGCCGTCACCGCGCCGCAGCCGCACGTTGCGGTAACCCAGTTTCATGAGCCGCTCGCGCAGCTTGTCGGTGAGATCGCCAATCCGCTCTATGGCGTACACCCGCTCGGCCAGTTGCGCCAGGACGGCCGTCTGATAGCCGCAGCCGGCGCCGATTTCGAGCACCTTGCGCAGCGGCCCGCCGTCGAGCAGCGCCTCGGTCATGCGTGCGACGATATAGGGTTGGGAAATGGTCTGGCCGTGCCCGATGGGCAGCGGAATGTTCTCGTAGGCTCGGCTGGCGAGCGCTTCGTCTATGAACAGGTGGCGCGGCGTGGTGCGGATGATGTCCAGCACGCGGGCGGAGTGGATGCCCATTTCGCGCAACTGCGCGATCAGGCGATCACGGGCGCGCTGCGAAGTCATGCCGATGCCGCGCGCGTCCTTCATCTCCCTTCCAGCCCCGTCAACCAGCGGTTCACGGTATCGAGCGAGGCATGACGTGTCAAATCCACCTGCAATGGCGAGATCGAAACACAGCGGTGGCGCACGGCGTGGAAATCGGTGCCGCTGCCCGCGTCCGCCTCCGGGCCGGGCGGACCCACCCAATACACCGGGCGGCCGCGCGGATCAGTGCCGCGGATCGCCGGCTCCGACTTGTGCCGGTAACCCAAACGCGTGGCCGCGAACCCGGCGAGCTGCGCCAGTGGCACGTCCGGCACGTTCACATTGAGAATGGTGTCGGCCGGCAGCGGTTCCGTGAGCATGCGCTTCAGCAACACATCCACGCAGTGCACCGCGGTCTCATAATTCGTGGCATTTTCTCCCGCCAGCGACACGGCCATGGCGGGATAGCCCAGGAACCGTCCCTCCATCGCCGCCGCCACCGTGCCCGAGTAAAGCACATCATCACCCAGATTCGGACCGCCGTTGATTCCGGCGATTACCATGTCGGGCTGCCGCTCCAGAAAACCGGTGATTGCCAGATGCACGCAATCCGTCGGCGTGCCGTTGACGTAATAGTAGCCGTTGTCGGCGCGCTGTACGCGCAGTGGCCGGTCCAGCGTCAGCGAATTGCTGGCCCCGCTGCGGTCGCGATCGGGGGCGACGACCGCCACATCACCGTGCGCGGAAAGTACGCGCGCCAGATCACGCAGGCCGCGCGCCTGATAGCCGTCGTCATTACTGACCAGGAAAAACATTACCGCCTCACATCAACCCGCTTCGGGTATGGACTGCATCAGGAATTCGATCAGGGCCTTCTGCGCGTGCAACCGGTTCCCGGCCTCATCCCAGACCACGCTCGCGGGACTGTCCAGCACCTCGGCGCTGACTTCCTCGCCGCGATGCGCGGGCAGGCAGTGCATGAACAGCGCATCGGACTGCGCCCTGGCCATCAACGGCGCATCGACCTGGAAGGCGGCAAAAGCCTCGCGGCGCACCTGCGCCTCCTGCTCCTGGCCCATGCTGGCCCATACGTCGGTCACCACCAGATGCGCACCCGACGCCGCCTTCAGTGGATCGTGCAGCACCTCTGCACGTGCGCACTGTGCCAGCACTGCGGGAGCGGGTTCATAACCCTTGGGACAGGCGATGCGCAGCGCAAACCCGTACCTCTCGGCCGCCTGTATATAGGAATGGCACATGTTGTTGCCGTCGCCGACGAAGACCACGGTCTTGCCGCGGATTGGGCCGCGATGTTCGTGAAAGGTCTGCATGTCGGCCAGCAACTGACAGGGATGGTGCAGATCCGTCAGGCCGTTGATGACCGGCACGCTTGCATACCGTGCGAATTTCTCGATCTTCTCGTGTGCATAGGTGCGCACCATGATCAAATCGACCATGCGCGAAAGTACGCGCGCGGTGTCCTCCACCGGTTCGCCGCGGCCAAGCTGGGTGTCGTCCGGTGACAGGAAGATCGCGTGCCCCCCGAATTCCGCCATCGCCGCCTCAAAGGAGACGCGCGTGCGCGTCGAGGACTTCTCGAACACCATGCCGAGCACGCGGTTCTTGAGCGGCTCGTAAACCGTGCCGGCATGGCGCACGGCCTTGAGCGCAATGCCGCGCTCAAGGATGTGCTGCAGTTCCCCGGCGCTGCAATCGAACAGGGTGAGGAAATGCCTCGGGGTACCCATCAGGCCGCCTCCGCGCGCGTCCTGGCGTACTGGTGCAGCACCTCGGACAGCGTATCCACGAGCAATGCCGCCTCGGTCTCGCCGTAGATCAGCGGCGGCAACAGCCGCACCACCGAATCCGCCGTGACATTGACGAGCAGGCCCGCGTCGAGGCCCTGTTTGACCAACTCATTGCAGGGCCGGTCGATCTGCACGCCGATCATCATGCCCTTGCCACGCACCTCCCTGACGCAGGGAAGGTCCGCGAGCTTGAGGCGCAGGCTGTCAAGAATCCGGGCGCCCATCCGGGCTGCCTGCGCCGCACATTCGCCGCGTTCCATGATTTCGATCACGGTGAGCGCGGCGCGGCACGCGAACGGATTGCCGCCGAAAGTGGAGCCATGCTTGCCGGGCTTCATCAGTTCCGCCGCCGGACCGGAGGCCAGGCAGCAACCGATCGGCACGCCGTTGCCCAGCGATTTGGCGAGCGCCATCGCATCCGGAGTGACGCCCTCATGCTGGCAGGCAAACCAGCGGCCGGTGCGGCACATGCCGGTCTGCACCTCGTCAAGCAGCAAGAGCCAGCCCTGTGAATCACACAGTGCGCGCGCATCCTTCAGATACCCCGCCGGCGGGATGTTGATCCCGCCCTCGCCCTGGATCGGCTCCACCTGCACGGCCGCGATCTCGCGGCGGGAGACCAGCGCCCGCAGCGCGGCGATGTCACCGTAGGGAACACGTATGAAACCCTGCACCAGCGGCTCAAAACCGGCCTGCACCTTGGCGCTGCCGGACGCGCTCAAGGTCGCCATCGTGCGGCCGTGAAAGCTGTTCTCCATGACCACGATGGCGGGCTCGTTGATGCCACGCGCATGGCCATGCAGGCGCGCGAGTTTGATCAGCGCTTCATTGGCCTCGGCGCCGGAGTTGCAGAAAAAGGCGTTGTCCATGCCGGAAAGCGCGGTCAGCTTCGCACCCAGTTGTTCCTGCAGGGGAATGCGGAAGATGTTGGAGGTGTGCAGCAACGTGCGCGCCTGATCGGCGAGCACGTCCGCGAGTTGCGGATGCGCGTGGCCCAGGCCGCACACGGCGATGCCGCTGATCGCATCCAGATAGCGCCGGCCGGCCTCATCCCACAGATAAGCGCCCTGGCCGCGTACAAAGGCGACCGGCTGCCGTGCGTATGTTGCCATCAAAGGCTTCTCCATGTGCCTGCTTCCTCAAAACTCAAATCTGCATCCCCAAAAAGGCAAAGCCCGGCTGCGCATGAGCCGGGCTTTTGTCATACCCCAACGGAGTGACTGCGACTAAAACAAAAGTCCGTGATGCGCCGCCCCCATGAACAGCAGCAGGGGAATGGACAGTAACGTGTTCGTGCGCGACGCCAGCGCCGCCACGCGTTTGGCGCGGGCCTTCTGCTCATCGGTGGCGGGAACGATGCCCAGCACCTTCTTCTGATTCGGCCAGATGAGCACCCAGACATTGAACAGCATGATCGTGCCCAGCCAGGCGCCTATGCCTATGGGCATGAAGTATGGGCGGGAAGATTCATCGCCCTGCATCAGACCCAGAGTGAAGGCGCCGACAAAACTATTACCGAGATAGGCCGCGCCGGACAGCCAGGTCACCACCGCCGCCCAGCGAAACCACAACAACGCCCGCGGCGCGACGTACTTGCTGATTCCGGCACCGCCCGGCCCGCCCTTGTCCGCCGCGGCGGCGGCCAGCGCAGGCGTCTGCACCAGATTGAAATAGTACAGAAGACCAATCCAGGTCACGCCGGCAAGAAAATGTATCCAGCGCGCCAAAGTATGGCTGAGGACATCCGTCTCCCCACCCGTGCCTCTGATCAGATACGTCAACACCAGCGCCAGTATCACGCCCAATGTGATCGTCTTGCATATCGAATCCAGCGGATTTTTCATGTGTATCTCCCCCAAATCATCCAGCCATTGCCATGTCAGACAACAAACCCAAGCAAATTTGTCAGATTCTCCGGCATTTCGCGCCAGTTTTGCAAGCAGAAGCCGCGTGACAGGTTGATGACACGGTATTAGACTTGCGCGCCATTCCGGTTTCAGAGGTGATTTTATGGATATTACCGAGCGCATCAAACAGACCATCAAAAGCAACCCCATCGTCATCTTCATGAAGGGCACGCCGCAATTTCCGCAGTGCGGCTTCTCCATGCGGGCTTCGCAGGCGCTGACGGCCTGCGGCGTGGAGTATGCCCATGTCGACGTTCTGGCCGAGCCGGAAGTACGCCAGACCCTGCCGCAGATTTCGCAATGGCCGACCTTTCCCCAGGTGTTCATCAATGGTGAACTCATCGGCGGCTGCGACATCGTGATGGAGATGTACCAGAAGGGCGAGCTGCAAAAGCTGGCACAGGCCGCTGCTGGAAGGCATTGAACGCCGCGTACTGATCAAAAGTTGGCGTTCCGGCGGACGAGCGCCATCACAGGGACGGTGAGACTTCCGCGGTTATTCGCGGAATTGACGGATGGCGTCCCCAGCGGGAGTCGAACCCGCGTTACCGCCGTGAAAGGGCGATGTCCTAGGCCTCTAGACGATGGGGACAGTGTGGGTTACAAAAACAAAAGGCTGGAACAAACCAGCCTTTATGTTTTTAAAAACTTTGGTGGAGCCAGCGAGAGTCGAACTCGCGACCTCTACAATGCCATTGTAGCGCTCTCCCAACTGAGCTATGGCCCCTTAAAAAAGGTGGGGAAATGTACGGCAGCCCCCTCCCCGGTGTCAAGCCGCAAGCGGTGATCGAGGAGTGATTTTGCATGGTGGCAAAAGCACATACGACACTATAATGAATGGCGCGTCGAACCATGATGCATCCCAATTTGCCCGGTCCCAATATCCGTCATGATTAACCGGCTGAAATCATATTACCGCTCGGCGCTGCTGCAAGTGGTGCGGCTTTCGGTGCGGCATGCCGTCGCCTTGGTCGCGTTTGCGCTCCTGGCCACCGCGGGCCTGGCCTGGTACACGGCGACGCACATCTCGCTCGACACCGACACCACCAAGATGCTGGACCCCAATCTGCCGTTCCGCAAATCCGGGCGCGAATTCAGCGCTGCCTTCCCGCAGCTGGGCGATCAGATCGTCCTGGTGCTGGAGGCGGAGCACGCCGGCGAGGCCAGCGACGCCGCCGATGACCTGGCCGATGCGCTGCGCCAGCGGCCGAAGCAATTCCAGCACGTCGAGGAGCCCGGCGCGGGGGAATATTTCGCCCACTACGGCCTGCTGTATCTCAGCACCGACGAATTGTGGACGCTGGATGAAAAACTGGCCGCGGCGGCGCCCTTCCTCGGCACCCTCTCGCGCGATCCCAGCCTGCGGGGACTGTGCGACGTCCTCGGCAAGGCCTTCAGCGAATACGTCAGCCCCGAGGATCGGAAGACGCTGACCGGCATGTTCGATCGGCTGAGCGGTGTCATCGAACGACGGCTCGCCGGCCGGCCGCAGCGCATGTCCTGGCGCGACGAGATGTTCAAACAGGACGCCAACAAGCCCGGCCCGCGGCGCGCCTTCGTGCTGACCCAGGCGCGGCTCGACTTCACCAGCCTGCAGCCCGGCGAAGACGCGCTCAAGGCGGTGCATGAAATCGGCCGCGGGATCGAGTCGTCGCATCCGGGTGTCCGCGTAAGGGTCACGGGATCGGTTGCCATGGACACCGAGGAACTGGCAACCGTTGCCAGGGACTCGAAACTGACCACGGCGTTGTCGTTCGGCCTCGTCTGCCTGCTGCTGGCGCTGGGCCTGCGTTCACCGGGACCGGTGCTGGCCGTGTTGATCACCCTCACCTGCGGGCTCATCTGGACCGCCGCCTTCGCCGCCTTCACCTTTGGCGCGCTCAATCTCATTTCCGTCAGTTTCGCGGTGCTGTTCATTGGCATGGGCGTGGACTTCGGCATTCAATACGCCATGCGCTTCCTTGAGGAATCCGATCGCGGGCGGGATCGCACCGCCGCGCTGCACGGCGCCGCGCGCGGCGTCGGCGGCGCCCTGACGCTGGCGGCGGTGGCGGCCGCCATCAGTTTCTTCGCCTTCGTTCCGACCAGCTACCGCGGGCTGGCGGAGCTCGGCGTCATCGCCGGCTTCAGCATGGCGGTGGCGCTCACCGCCAATCTCACCATGCTGCCGGCGCTCTTGAGCCTGCTGCGCAAACCGGCCGCCCATCCAGAACATATAACGGTCGCAAATACGGCCAACAACCACAGTCGTCTGCTGCGACGGCACGCCCGCGCCATTTTGATCGCAACCGCGCTCCTGGTCGCCGGTGCCGCGTGGCTGCTGCCGCGCGCCACCTTCGATTTCAATCCGATCAATCTCAAGGATGGCACCACCGAGTCCGTCGCCACCTTCCGCGATCTGCTGAGCGATCCGGACACCACGCCCTACACCATCGAAATCCTGGCCGCGAATCTGGACGCCGCCCGCGAACTGTCTGCAAAGCTCGACAAACTGCCGGTGGTGGACAAGACCGTAAACCTGGCTAGTTACGTCCCCGATGGCCAGACTGAAAAACTGCCCATCATCGACGGCATACGCACCTCGCTACAAGGCGTGCTGGTCACTCCTCCGGCTGACGTGCCGGTGGATGCCGTGACACAGGCGGAGAGTCTGGAAAAGTTCCGCGGGCAATTGCTGGAGGCGGAGGCAAAGGAAAAGGACGCCGGCATGGCCGCGAGCATGAAGCGGCTGAGCAGCGCGATCCAGCGTCTCGAAGCGCTGCCGGGATGGCCTGCGTCCGTGATACCGGAATTGCAGAAGGATTTGATCGGCGATCTGCCGCAATTGATCGTGCGCCTGCAGAAGGCGCTGCAGGCCGGCCCGGTCACGCTCGCCGACCTGCCCGCCGAAATCAAGGAACGCTACGTGGCCGCCGACGGCCGGGCGCGCATCGAGGTATATCCGAAGGAAGACATGAACAACAACGATGCCCTGCGCCGCTTCGTGCGCGCGGTGCAGGCCATCGCGCCCACGGCCACGGACGCGCCCGTCGAACTGCTGGAGGGCGGCGACACGGTCATCATGGCGTGCATCCAGGCGGCGGCGCTGGCGCTCTTCTGCACCGTCCTGCTGGTACTGGTGGTGTTGCACAGTCTCCGCGCCACCGTGCTGATGATGACGCCGCTCCTGCTGGCGATGCTGTTCACCGTCGCCGCCTCGGTGCTGCTGCATATCCCGTTCAACTTCGCCAATATCATCGCGTTGCCGCTCCTGATTGGCCTGAACAACGCCTACGCCGCCTACCTCGTGCTCCGCCACCGCACCGAAGGCGACGTCAACGACGTGCTGACCAGCAGCACGCCGCGCGCCGTCCTGTTCAGCGGCCTCACCATCATTTCCTCGTTCGGCACGATGGCGATCTCGACCCACCCCGGCCTCTCCGGCATGGGCGTGCTCATCAGCCTGTCACTGGCGCTGGCGTTGCTGTGTTCGCTGATTGTGCTGCCGGCACTGCTGTACGTCATCGACATCAACAAAAAATAAGTCGTTACGAACTCAAGTCCGTTCGTGCTGGGCCTGTCCCGAGGTAACGACGGATATCGAGGTACGAACGGTTTTACACTTGATTAGGCCCTGCCGCCGTCGATGAAGGCCAGCGCGCGGTCCAGGCAATTCAAAGTGCGCTCGCGGCCCAGAAGTTTGAGCGTCACGTCGATGGGCGGCGAGACCGTGCCGCCGCACACCGCCACCCGCAGCGGCTGGGCGACCCTGCCCAGTTTCAGGCCCCGTTGTTCGGCCACGGCGTTGACCACGCCGTGTATCGCCACTGCCGACCAATCCTTGAGCACGGCGAACTGTTCCCGCAGCGCTGCCAATGCCGGCTTCGACTCCATCGTCAGGTTTTTTGCGGCGGCTGGATCGTAGTCCTTGAAGTCCTCATAAAAAATGCGGCTGGCGTTGGCCATCTCCACCAGCGTCTTCGAGCGTTCGCGCAGCGGCTCAATGACTTCGGTGAGCGGCGGGCCGCGCGAGGCATCGACGCCCAGCCGGTGCAGGTAATCGCGCAGCAGTTTCGCCAGGCGATCCGCCCCGGCCTGCTTGATGTGGTGCTGGTTCAGCCACAGAAGCTTCTCGGGATTGAACGCGGCGGCGGATTTGTTGACATCGCGAATGTCGAACTTTTCGATCATCTCGGCGATGGAGAACACCTCTCCGTCGCCGTGCGACCAGCCCAGCCGCACCAGGTAATTCAACAGCGCCTCGGGCAGAAAACCCTCCTCCTCGTACTGCATCACGCTGACCGTGCCGTGGCGCTTCGACAGTTTCTTGCCGTCCGGCCCCAGGATCATCGGCACATGCGCGTACACCGGCGGGGTCGCGTTCAGCGCCTGCATGATGTTGATCTGGCGCGGCGTGTTGTTCAAATGGTCGTCGCCGCGGATCACATGCGTGACGCGCATGTCCATGTCGTCCACCACCACCGTGAAATTGTAGGTGGGCGTACCGTCGGCGCGGGCGATGATCAAATCATCCAGTTCACGGTTCTGGAACACGACGCGGCCGTGGATCTGGTCCTCCACCACCACCTCGCCGTCGAGCGGATTCTTGAAGCGGATGACCGGCTCGATGCCGACCGGCGGCGGATCGCGCCGTTCGCGACAGCGGCCGTTGTAGCGCGGCTTCTCCTTGCGCGCCATCTGCGCCGCGCGCATGGCCTCCAGTTCCTCCTTGCTGCAATAGCAGCGGTACGCCCGGCCCGCCGTCAGCAATTGCTTGACGACCTCGTGATAGCGCTCGAAGTGCCTGGTCTGGTAAAACGGCCCCTCGTCGTAATTCAGCCCCAGCCAGTCCATGCTCTGCAGAATGGCCTGCACCGCCTGCGGCGTGGAACGTTCCAGATCCGTGTCCTCGATGCGCAGGATGAACGTGCCCTTGTGCCTGCGCGCATACAGCCAGGAAAACAGCGCCGTGCGCGCGCCGCCGACATGCAGATAGCCGGTGGGGCTTGGGGCGAAGCGGGTGCGGACGGACATAAGCAATTTAGTATATCAAGAGCTTGTCATTTCGAGCCCATCCGCCGTTCGCCCTGAGGTATCGAAGGGTGAATCATTGACCACCACGGGCGCTGCCCGTAGAATTTGCCTCCCTCAAAGTGCGCGGTTAGCTCAGCGGGAGAGCACTGCCTTCACACGGCAGGGGTCGCAGGTTCAATCCCTGCACCGCGCACCAACTCTTTCAAAGAGTTACTCGAAGCCTCACCCTCAACCACCACTTTTGCGTGACCAAAACGTGACTGCATGTTTTCCAACCGCGCAACTGCTGCCCGAACATTTTCGGGTGCGAGATGCGCGTACCGCTCTGTCATCCTGACAGTGCTGTGTCCCAACAGGTCACGAACCTCTGGTAACGGCACTCCAGCCGATACCAGCCACGCGGCGCACGTGTGACGCAAATCGTGGACGCGGAAGTTCGTGATGCCTGCCTTTCGACATGCTGATGCAAACGACTTCTTTACGCTCTGAATGCGTTTGCCGTCCTTGTGTGCAAATACCCACGGGTTGTCCGGGCAGTACTTCTCCCGGAACCGTGCGCGACTGCTGAGGACTTCCAGCGCCATGCTGTTGAGTGGCACTGAGCGCCGTCTGCCGGTCTTGGTGTGTGAGCCATCAAGGTGAATCAGATTTCTCTTGAGGTCGACACGCGACCATTCGAGCTTGAGCAGCTCACCCCTGCGGCATCCGGTATTGAGTGCAAGCCGGATGAAGTCGGAGAGATGCTTGGGTCGCCGGTCGGATTCGGCGGCGCTGATGAGACGGGTTATCTCATCGGGTTCCAGATAGCGCACGCGTCCTTCGGGTTCCTTGAGCCTGCGCCCCTGCGCGGGGTTGGGGATG
>DATJVC010000007.1:0-72500 GCA_035501935.1 Gammaproteobacteria bacterium
CACAACCCGCCGCGCATCGTGATCCACGGCAACCAGACCGAGTCCGTGCCCAACGCCTATCGCCGCTATCTGGAGAATGAATTCCGGAAACTGCTCAAGATCGAGGGTACGCCGTTGAAACTCGAATTCCGCACCGGCGAGAATCCCTACAAGCAAAAGAAAAATGTGCTGACACCGCGCCAAGTCGCCAAGCGCAAGCGTCTCAAAAAATTTATCAAAAAACGTCGCTAACCAGTAATGAAGGCATTGGCGTGACTTACAAAGGCCGACTTTTGGACAGAGTTGATGTAAAGAAATATGGAATTTCAATCTGCTCGGCTACTGGAACTGAACCTAAATCAACCGGTTCTAGTACTAAATTTTTGTCGGTTTCGAGCAGATATGTTTCTATAACGTGAACCATAATTCCACTGGCCAATTCGTTAAACCAGTTAACCACTTTTGCGCTTTCATCCATCAACCGTTCTAATGCTTTCTTGGGATCTCCTTCTACAACCGCCTCTAGGAGAGCAGCATTGATGACAATCTCTGAGAAGTAATAGAGCGTATTGCCGTTATTTTCTGCTAAGTATATTAGCAACTCTTCCTCAGTTATTGCCTGGCCTAAGCCTATAAGAGCGTCTGGAAGAGAATAATGAAATGAGAAATTGTTTCTGATTGTTTCTATTAAATTTTCTCGTCCAAAATACTTTTTGAGATCATCTGGGGCTTTTGAGGCTTCTGGATGCAGTTTTTCATCGTATATTTTTGATATTTGCGACTCAAAATATCCTTTACGCAACAAGTTCCACCCCTCATATAACTTCCCAATGAGCAGTCTTGCGAAGACAAGAGCTTGGCTTGTGTGAGCATGTGAACGCCACTTCGGTTCATCTTGAAATTGTGTGCATAAGTAGAAAGTCTTGTTAAGCACATTCACTTCATTAACTACGTGGCCAAGCAACACAAATAATGCGCGCTCCTTCTCAGGAATCTGTCGCAGTTTAGTCAAATTCAGCCGTGATTTTTGGATGATCATATGTATTGCATTGACCAACTCAATTAGATGAATCAGATATTATCTAAAGAATCATGAATGCTAGACAAACGTTACCAATTTCTAGCCCAGTAGCTGCACTATGTCTTTCTCGATGCTGTCAGGGGTATCACCTGGCGCGTAGCGCTTTACTGCTGCGCCGTCCTTGTTTATCAGAAATTTTGTGAAGTTCCACTTGATGGACTCGGTGCCAAGCAGCCCCTTCTTTTCTAATTTAAGGTATTTGTAGAGCGGATGCGTGTTGTCGCCGTTGACTTCGATCTTGGAGAACATCGGAAAGCTGACGTTGTAGTTTTGCGTGCAGAAGCGTTTGATCTCCGTCTCGTTGCCCGGCTCCTGATGGCCGAATTGATCGCAAGGGAAACCCAGGACGGCAAACCCCTTGTCCTTATTCTTCTGGTAGAGGGCTTCGAGACCGGAGTACTGGGGCGTGTAGCCGCATTTGCTGGCGACATTGACGATTAACAATACGCGGCCACGGTAGGCGTCGAGTTTCTGTGTTTGCCCGTCTATGGTTATGACGTCGAAATCGTAGATGTTCATGGAAGCTATTTCTCGTCATGCCGGTGAAAACCGGCATCCAGTGGAAGGTTGTTTTTACTGGATTCCGGCGTGTGCCGGAATGACGGACTGTTCGTAATCAACATTGTCCTTAGGCAACGTTCTGCATTTTATTGGCGAAGTCACGGCCTGACGTCGGTGGCGGCAGGGGCTTCCCATCCTTGTGATAAAGCGCGATGGCTTCCTCCACGACCTGACACAACTGCTCGAATACGGCTTTCTCATCCGTTCCGTGGCAGCCACCGTAAATGAGCCCCGGTGAGCTCCCGACAAAGCATTGGTCTTCTTCCGACCATTCGACGATCTTCGCGTACCTTGCACTTTCTTTCATGATTTCGACTCCTCCACGGCGAGTTTCACGGCGCGGACTTGATAATGCTTCGCATCGTCACCCAGCGCGCCAAAGATTGTCCGTTAAATGACGCTTGACGTCTATTTCCGCGAGGGGCGGACACGGCGCGTCGGGACGGCGGTGTAAGGATCGTCGGGCCAGTAATGCTTGGGATAGCGGCCCTTCAATTCCTTCCTGATTTCAGGATAGCCGTTCCTCCAGAAACTTGCCAAATCCTGCGTCGTCTGAACGGGCCGCCGGGCGGGCGAAAGCAGTGTCATGACCACGGGCACGTGACCGCCGGCGACACGCGGCGTTTCATGCAGGCCGAAGATCTCCTGCAGCTTGACGGCCAGCACAGGCTGCTCGCCGCTGCAATAATCGAGCGCGACGCGCGAGCCGCTCGGCACGGCGATATGCGTGGGTGCCAGCGTGTCCAGTTGTTTTTGCTGTGCCCATGTTAGCTGGCTGGCGAGTGCCTTGCCAAGATCGAGCTTGCCCAGTTGATCGCGACGGCTGATGCCGGACAGAAAGGGCGCCAGCCATTCCTCCAACCGGACAAGCAGCGTCGCATCCGAAACGTCCGGCCAATCCCGTGCCTCCGGCAGCTTCAGACGTTTAAATAACTGCACGCGCGCCTGCCAGTTGCGCGTCTCGCGGTCCCAAGGCAGACAGTCGAGTCCGAGGGCGCGGATGCCCTCGATCATTGCCGCGCCGCCTGCATCAGCTGGGATCGGGATGGTATTCTCTGTCAGCGTAAGTTCGAACAACTTCTTACGCCGACGCGCGAGTACGGCTTGAGTACGGGCGTCCCAATACACTTCATCACTGCTGCGGCAGTCCGCTTTAAACTCCTGCTCGATCTGCTGCTGCGAGATCGGCGCAGCGAGATAAATACGCGCCTCCTGCCCGCCGGAATCCAACTCGGCGGCGACCAGAAATTCTTCCTTACCCAACGCATCGTCCGCGGGCAGCACGGCGCCACGGCCGTTGCTTAGTACATATGTGCCGCCTTGCGGCGCCCGGCGCCGGGCGATGCGGTCGGGGTAGGCATGCGCCAGCAGCAGCCCCGCCATGTCCGTTTGTTTCGGATCGAAGCGCAAATCTTCGCGCCTGTTTGGCAGGCCTAGTTCCTGCCGCCAACGGCTTACCAGTTGCTCGACACGCTCGCAGGCGCCGCGATCCAGCGTGTAATACGCTGGTTGTGGCGAGCGACTGGCGGCCAGCGCCTCCAGCCGCACATGGATGTCCGCGGATCGCCGGGCGCTGATCGGTTTCAGGACATCTCGCTCACTCAATATCGCCGCCAGTGACAATGCCAGCGGCTGCAGTTTGAGCGCCTTGGCGCGTTCCAGCATGTGCGCCAGGCGCGGATGAAGGCCAAGCCGGCTCATCTCCCGGCCATGCGGCGTGATGCGTCCGGCGTCATCGATTGCGCCCAATCTGCGCAGCAGATCGCGGGCTTGCGCATAGGCGGCCTCCGGTGGCGCTGTGATCCAATCAAGCGATGCGGGATCAGTAACGCCCCAGTTCGCCAGCTCGAGTGCCAGTGGGCACAGGTCCGCTTCGAGTATCTCCGGCGGTGTGTGGGCCATGAAATTCTGCCCGGCATGTTCCGTCCACAAACGGTAGCAAATTCCCGGGCCGAGACGCCCGGCGCGCCCGCGACGCTGATTGGCCGCCGCGCGCGAGACGCGCGTAGTTACCAGACGGCTCATGCCTGTGTTGGGATCGAATTGCGCACGCCGCATCAGGCCGGCGTCGATAACCACATGAATGCCTTCGAGGGTAAGACTGGTCTCGGCGATGCTGGTTGCCAGCACCACCTTGCGCCGGTCTCCTGTCGAGGGCGTGAGCGCGCGATCCTGCTCTGCCTGCGTCAGATCGCCGTAGAGCGGAAGCACTTCGATGTTGTCGTCCAAACCACCGAGTCGCTCCCGCGTGCGGCGGATCTCGGCGGCACCCGGCAGAAAGACCAGCAGGTCGCCCGTGTCTTCACGGAGCGCCCGCCTCGCAATTACGGCGACATCGTCTTCCACGTTTTTGCCCGGCGTGCGTGGAATATAACGCGTTTCCACTGGATGAATCGCACCCTCGACCGCGATGACCGGCGCCTCGGGCAACGCACGCGTGAGTCCTTCGATATCCAGCGTGGCGGACATGATGAGCACGCGCAAATCTTCACGCAGTGTACGACGCATGTCGTCGCACAATGCCCAGCCCAGGTCCGCGTGCAGGCTGCGCTCATGAAATTCATCAAACAACACGCCCGCAACGCCTTCCAGCGCCGGATCGGATTGCAGCATCCGCGCGAGTATCCCTTCAGTGATGACCTCAATGCGCGTGTTGGGCCCGACGCGCTGCTCAAGCCGGGTGCGGTAGCCGACGGTCTCGCCGGTGCGTTCGCCGAGATTGGCGGCCATGCGTTGGGCCACGGCGCGCGCCGCCAGCCGGCGCGGTTCCAGCATGAGGAGTTTTCCAGTCTTGAGCCACTCCGCCTTCAGCAGTGCCAGCGGCAGGACGGTGCTTTTTCCGGCGCCGGGCGGCGCCTGAACGATGACCACGGAATGCTCCGCCAGCGCCCGCAAAATTTCCGGCAGCGCCGGTGTAATCGGCAAATCGGGTTCTACAGTAATTCCCGCCAAGGAAAACCTTTTTGTTGATCAGCAATGCCAATCCAATCCAGCTTGCAGTTGCACGCCGCCGCGGCGGCGGTACACGCCCATATCGGCGTGTTGTTTTGCTGGCTCAAATGCATGGCGATCAAATGTTGCAGGCGGCTGGTATTGATCGCGGTGAGCAGACCGGCGGCCTGGGCGTTGCTCAAGTGGCCCAAGTCACTCGCGATGCGTTGTTTGAGCGGTTCCGGATAGGGACCGGTCAGCAACGCGGCTTCGTCATGATTGAATTCAAGCAGGATCGCATCCAGACCATCGAACAGTTGCCGGATGTGCGCCGTGATGCTGCCGGTATCGGTCAGCAGTCCGAGCCGGTGGCCGCCGTCGCTGAAGATGAATTGCGCCGGTTCGCGGGCGTCGTGCGGGACGACCACCGGCGTGACCTGCACGTCGCCGACGTCGAAGGATTCGTGATGGGAGAAAACATGAATCGCCTGCACGCCTTCGAGTTTTTCCCCGGCGGCATGCAGGGTACCGGCGGTCAGCCAGACGGGCAGGGCGAATTTGCGCGCCAGCGCGCCGACGCCGTCGATATGATCATCGTGTTCGTGAGTGACCACGACGGCGGTCAGATCGGCCGGCGCAAGTCCGAGAGAATTTAAACGGACAGTGGTTTCCCTGACTGAAAAACCGCAATCAACGAGAAGCCGCGTACCGTCGACCTGCACTACCGTACCGTTGCCTTTGCTGCCGCTACCTATGGATGCGAATTTCAAGGATTAGGTGGATTTGTTAAGTTCGGTTTGCAGCAGATTCAGAATCTTATATGCGCCGTCGCTGACATCCCATTTGCCGGTGTTATCCAATACGACGATCTCGGTTTTTTTGCCCACGCCGGTCAGGCTGATCTGGAATTGCTGCTCCTTCGGCCCCTTGTCCCAGAATTTTAGTTTGGACAGCATGCCCTTTTTCTCATGGGGCTCCGGACTGGCGTAGCGGACATGATAGATGCCGCGCGGTTTGTCCATCTCGTCGACCGTCACGCCGGCCCTGGACAGGGCGGTGCCGGTGCTGGTCCAGGCATCTGCAAATTCCTCCTGCAGGGCCAGCAGCATGCGGCCGCCGCCGTTATTGACGATGGCGGCGCGCGGGTTCATGGCCGAGATAGCGCCGGTTTGGGGGGCGGCCTCGGGTGCGGCGGCGGTGCCGGCTTCGTGATCCGATGCCGCCGCGGCGGCGTCGGGGTTGCGCCAGGTTTTTCCGTCGTCACCGGCCGCCGCCGAGGATGCCGCAGGCGCGGCGGGGGTTGGCGCAGCGTCGGCGTCAGTCCGGGAGGCAACCAGTTCATTGGTCTCAATGCCGAGGGATCGCTTGATTTCCGCAACCATGCGGCCTTCGAGCGACTCATCGCGGCCTCTGGGTTGCCACGCCAGCTTTTCACCATCGGGTTTTTGCTCTTCGCCTTCGTGCGAGAAATAGAGCGTGGTGGTGCCGGCCTTCTCGCCGGCCTCGACGAAGACCTTGAAGCGATCACGCGTCAAATTGGTTTTATCCTCACGCCATTCAGTCTCCTGCACGCCATATTCCTGATCGTCGAGGTTGAGGGCGTAGCCCTTCTCCTTCCAGAAGGCGTGCAGTTTCTCCCACACCGTGGGTACATCGCCCTCGGCGACAATGACCTGCTCGCCGCTCAGGGCGGTCACGGCGTTTTCCACGCCGCCACCGGCCTCGCGCTGTTTCTTGCGGGCGGCAACGCGTTCCTGATAGGTCGAGAAGGTGGCGCTGCCCTCGTCGGGCACGGCCATCTTGTCGTGTATGGCTTCTGTGGACAGATCCGGCGGCACTTCCAAATCCGGCAGGGTCGAGCTTTTCTTGTACTCCGAACGTTTGTCGGGCAGCACCTGATCAAGTTTCGGCACATACTTGCAACCGACGACGCTCAGCGTCACAGCAATCAACAACAGATAACGGAACATGTGCAGCATCACCCCGCGAAATTGGTTTGAATGAACCAGTTCTGAATACACCACTCGTGCGGATATGGCAACCGGTGGAAGTTTATCATCAGACTTTGGCCACCCCGGCTTGTTCCATGGCCCGGCGCACGCGTTCGTGGCAGGCGGCGGACAGCCATGTGAGCGGCAGGCGTATGCCGGCCTCGATCCTGCCCATCTGCTCAAGGGCCCACTTGGTCGGGATGGGGTTGGCCTCGCAGAATAATTCCTTGTGCAGGCCCGCCAGCCGCGTGTCGGTGTGCGTCGCCTGCCCGCGATCCCCCCGCCTTGCCTGCACGCAGAGTTCATGCATGGCCTTGGGCGCCACGTTGGCGGTCACCGAGATGACGCCATGGCCGCCGCGCAGCATGAATTCCGTTGCCGTGGCGTCATCGCCGCTGAACAGCAGGAATTTATCGCCGCACGACGAGCGGATCCTGTCGAGGCGACCCATGTCACCGGTGGCCTCCTTGATGCCGATGATGTTCGGCACCCTGGCGAGCCGCGCCACCGTCTCCGGCTGCATGTCACACGCAGTGCGACCGGGCACATTGTAGAGAATCTGGGGGATGGCCACGCGCTCGGCAATGATCTTGTGATGCTGGTACAAACCCTCCTGCGTCGGCTTGTTGTAGTACGGAGTGACCAGCAGGCAGGCGTCCGCCCCCGCCGTTTTCGCCGCCTCCGTCAATTCGATGGCCTCGGTGGTCGAATTGGCGCCGGTGCCGGCGATGACCGGAACGCGGCCGCGCACGTGCTTGATGGTTTGGCGGATGACCTCGACGTGCTCCTCCATGTCGAGCGTGGCGGATTCGCCGGTGGTGCCGACGGCGACGATGGCATCGGTGCCCTCGGCGATGTGCCAGTCGATCAGGCGCCGCAGCGCGTCGAGGTCAAGCGGCGTTTCCGGGGCCACCCCCGCACGCATCGGCGTCACGATGGCCACCATGCTGCCTTCAAACATTTTCAAGCGTCTTCGCCCTCGATCTTGGCGCGGTATGGTACTGACCCAACTGACTTAAAACAACCACGTTCGGCGCCACAAGGTCAGGCTTGCCGCCGGAGGCCGAAAACATGCAGAATAACCATGTCTTGAATAACATGAATTCCCACCCCCCCACCGCCTCTGTGCCGGTGCAGAATTTTCTGGTGCTGGCCGCCGTTGGCACCAACCGGCCCGGTTTGCTGGATGCCATTTCCAAGGTGGTGCGCGATTGCGGCGGCAGCATCGCCGACAGCCGCATGACCGTCCTGGGCTGCGAGTTTTCGCTCATCATGCTGCTGTCCGGCACCTGGGACGTGATCGCCAAGATCGAGAATGCCCTGCCGCGGTTGCGCGACAGCCTGGGCCTGACTGTGTCGCTCAAGCGCACAGAGGCGCGCAAGGGCGGCACCAACATGATCCCCTACGCCGTGGAGGTCGTCTCCTACGATCATCCAGGCATCGTCTTCGAGATTGCGAGCTTTTTTTCCTCGCGCAACATCAACATCGAGGACATGTACACCAGCGGCTATGCCGCCGCGCATACCGGCGCGTCGATGTTCTCGCTGCACATGACCATCAGCATGCCATCCAACACCTCAATCGCGGCCCTGCGCGGCGAGTTCATGGAGTTCTGCGACCGGCTCAATCTGGATTCCATCCTGGAGCCGGTGAAATAAACAATAATTAAAGATTTCTGATGTCCAAGAACTCCTCAAAAATCACCATTGGCAAGCCGGTGCCTGATTTCGAAGCTGAAGCCACCGGCGGCCGGCCCGTGAAGCTGTCCGGTCTCAAGGGCAAAAAAGTGGTGTTGTACTTCTAT
Source organism: Gammaproteobacteria bacterium (assembly GCA_035501935.1). Lineage (NCBI taxonomy): Bacteria > Pseudomonadati > Pseudomonadota > Gammaproteobacteria > Gammaproteobacteria bacterium. The sequence continues at coordinate 8,349 of DATJVC010000007.1, forward strand.
CCCAAGGATGATACGCCAGGCTGCACGCTTGAGGGCCAGGATTTCCGCGATCGTCACGATCAATTCAAGAAACTGAAAACGGTCATCCTCGGCGTATCGCGCGACAGCCTGAAGTCGCATGACAAGTTCAAAGGCGGACAGTGCTTCCCGTTTGAACTGCTTTCCGATCCGGATGAGAAACTCTGCAGGCTGTTCGATGTCATCAAGGAAAAGAACATGTACGGCAGGAAGGTGATGGGCGTGGAACGCAGCACCTTCCTGATCGATGGTGCCGGCGTGCTTCGGCAGGAGTGGCGCAAGGTCAAGGTCAACGGACACGTCGACGAAGTGCTGGCGGCGGTCAAGGCGCTGTAGGACCGAGTGACCGTACCGGATTCCCCGCGGTTGTTTGTGCTCGACACCAACGTGCTGGTGCACGATCCGGCGTCGCTGTTCCGTTTTCAGGAACACGACATCTATGTGCCGATGGCGGTGCTGGAGGAGTTGGACCACGCCAAGAAGGGCAGCTCGGAGGTGGCGCGCAACGCCCGCCAGGTCAGCCGTTTTCTGGATGATCTGATCGGCACCGCCGACAAGGCGGCCATTGAGCGAGGACTGCCGCTGCCCAGCCCGCGCAACGGTTTCCACGGCAAGCTGCCCTCCGGACACCTGTTCCTGCAGACGCATTCCCTGCCCGGAGACCTGCCCGTGCCGCTGCCGGGCAGCCGCCCCGACAACACCATCCTGGGCACGGTCATCGCGCTGCAGAACATCCACAAGGACAAGCACGTCTGCCTCGTCTCCAAGGACATCAACCTGCGCATCAAGGCGCGGGTGCTCGGCATCACCGCAGAGGATTATTACAACGACAAGGTGCTGGATGACGTCAGCCTGCTCTACAGCGGCATCGAGGCGCTGCCGGCGGATTTCTGGGAGCAGCACGGCGAGAAACTGGAGTGCTGGCAGGAGGGCAACCGCACCTTTTACGCCATCCGCGGCCCGCTGGTGCAAAAGCTCTGCCCCAGCCAGTGCCTGTACGTGCCGGGCGAGGGGGGGATCGAGGCCATCGTCCGTCGCATCGAGGGCGAACGCGCGGTGATAGAACGCGTGATCGACTACCGCACCACGCACAACGCGGTCTGGGGCATCACGGCCCGCAATCGCGAGCAGAATTTCGTGCTCAATTTCCTCATGGATCCGGAGATCGATTTCGTCTCGGTGCTGGGCACGGCGGGCACCGGCAAGACGCTGCTCGCGCTCGCGGCCGGCCTGATGCAGACCATGGAGATCAAACGCTACCGCGAGATCATCATGACGCGCGTCACCATTCCGGTGGGCGAGGACATTGGTTTCCTGCCCGGCACCGAGGAGGAGAAGATGACGCCGTGGATGGGCGCGCTGTTGGACAACCTGGAGGTGTTGACGCAGACCGAGGTCGGTGGGGAATGGGGGCGGGCGGCGACGGCCGACCTGCTCTCCAAGCGCATCAAGATCCGATCGGTCAACTTCATGCGCGGGCGCACCTTCCTCAACCGCTACATCATCCTGGACGAGGCGCAGAACCTGACCAGCAAGCAGATGAAGACGCTCATCACCCGCGCCGGACCGGGCACCAAGATTCTCGCCATCGGCAACATCGGCCAGATCGACACGCCTTATCTCTCCGAGACCACCTCCGGCCTGACCTACGTGGTGGATCGTTTCAAGGGCTGGCCGCACAGCGGCCACATCATTCTCATGCGCGGCGAGCGCTCCCGTCTGGCTGATTACGCCACCGAATGCCTGTAAACGGCGCCGCCACCAGCATTCCGGTCGGATTTGATAAGATGAACCACAAAAACCGGCTTGCGCCGGTATTTCAAAGAAGATGTGCGCATGAGCGCTGTTCCGCACCCGTCCGAACTTTCATCCGCCCCAACGGCGAGGTCTGCCGTGGCGCGGATACTGGAGGACTACCGTCAAGCCATTGCCTCCAACGAGGTGGGGGTCCTGGAAGACACCGATATCGAAGCCCTCCACGATTTTCGCGTGGCCATACGCCGCACGCGCACCCTGCTGAAGTTCACGGGCCAGATCTTCGGTCGGGAATCACACCGGCGTTTCCGTGAAGATTTCTCCAGGCTCGCCAAATCCACCGGCGAACTGCGCGATCTGGATGTATTTCTTTCGCAGTGGAAGGCGCAGACGGGACGATTGCGGGCAGCCCCCGCCGTGCTGGAACCCATGCGCATCCTGCTGCTGCGCCGCCGCCATCTGGCTTACAGCCGCCTGGTGCGACTCATGCGCAGCCCCTGGTACCGGAGATTCAAAACGGCGTGGCGATCGTTACTGGCCCGGGCAACCCGCGACATGACCCATGGCGGGAGCGCCAAGGTGATCGCCGATTCGGCGTTGAAAACGGCCTTCTCCAACGTCATAAAAATAGGCGACGGCTTGCGACGGCGCGGCTCCATTGAACGGTTGCATGAATTGCGCAAGGCCTGCAAGGAACTGCGTTATCTACTGGAGGCGTTCAAGGGATTGTGTGGCAAGGATCGCTTTGCAGTCCTGATCAAAAACCTCAAGAACCTTCAGGACAATCTGGGCGATATCTGCGATTTCGCGATCCAGCAGGACATCGTGCGCGAACTGCGCGTAAGGTTGACGGCGGAGGGCAGGGTGGCACTCTACCCCATCATGGTACGATGGGCGAAATGGTTGCGAAAACGGCGGGATCGCGCGCGCGCCCACCTCGCGGAACATTACGATCAGTTTGCGCGCAAACGCAATCGCAAATTATTCGAGGCCATTACCCGAGCCGCGCGGCCCTGAATCGGCGCCACCGCCAGCGAACGGCGGGAATTTTTCAGATGAGTCCTGACGCGCATCGACACGCATCATCACGTTTGCCGCCCATCGTATGGCTCCTGGGCGCGGTTTCCCTGCTGAACGACGCCGCGAGCGAAATGATCACGCCGCTGCTGCCGCTCCTGCTCACGACGCAGATGGGCGGCGGCGCGACTGCCGTCGCGCTGGTCGAAGGCACGGCGGAGGCCGCCTCCAGCCTGATCAAACTGGTTTCTGGCTGGATTGCCGATCGCACCGGTGCGCACCGTCCTCTCGTCATCGGCGGCTATCTGCTTTCCAACCTCTCGCGGCCGCTCATCGGCCTGGCGCCGGCGTGGGGCACGGTGCTGGGCCTGCGCTTTCTGGATCGCGCCGGCAAGGGCCTGCGCACCGCGCCGCGTGACGTCATTCTGACCGCCGGCGTCGCGACGGGGGATCGCGGGCGCGCCTTCGGCCTGCACCGGGCGATGGATCATTGCGGCGCCATCTTGGGGCCGTTGCTGGCACTGCCGTTGCTCAACGCCGGGCTGCCCATGCAGCACGTATTCCTGTTTTCCGCGGCACCCGGCGTCCTGGTGTTGCTGATGTTATTGTGGGGGCTGCCGGCCGCGCCGCCGATCGCGCGGAATCACTCGCCGCCCGTCCTGTCCTGGCGCATGCTGGATGCGCGCCTCAAGGCCCTGATCTTTGCCGCCGTTGCGCTGACGCTCAGTACCCTGCCGGAGGCGTTTCTGATCTTGTGGGCGGCGCAGGGCGGCATGACGCCGATGACCGTGGCCTTGTTGTGGTCGCTGGCGCACGTGGTCAAGGTGACATCGGCCTATCTGGCCGGGGTGTGGTCGGACCGCCGCGGCCGGCTGCCGGTGATGATCGCGGGCTGGGGCGTGCGGGTCATCGTGTTGTTGCTGATTGCCACGGGACTGCAGGGTACCGGCGTAACGTGGGCCCTGTTTTTGTTCTATGCCGGCGCGCTGGCCAGCACCGAGGCGGCGGAGCGGGCCCTGATCGGCGACAACGCCCCGGAAAAACTGCGTGGCACCGTCTTCGGTTTATACCATCTGACTTGCGGTCTGCTGGTGCTGCCCGGAGTCGCCGCGCTGGGCTGGCTGTGGGAGCACGTCTCGCCGCGCGCGGCGCTGCTCACCGCTGCGGCCGGCACATTGATCTCCGTGCTGGTGCTGCTGATTCTAGTCCGGCCGGGTTCGCGAAGCGCGCATGCCCATGAGTGAACAGTCGATGTGTTTGGGAGACGACTCGCGCTGGCGGGAGCTGGCGCGGGACATCAAGGCGTGGGGACAGGCGTTGGGTTTCCAGCGGGTGGGCATCGCCGACATCCATCTCGAAGAGGACGAGGCCCATCTGCAAGATTGGCTCGATCGCGGTTTTCACGGCGAGATGCGCTACATGCAGCGGCATGGCGTGAAGCGCAGCCGCCCGGAGATGCTGCGGCCCGGCACGCTGCGCGTGATCACGGCGCGCATGGATTACTGGCCGCCGGCCCGTGACGCGTGGTCCACGCTGCGCACGCCGTCGGCCGCCTACGTGTCGCGTTACGCGCTGGGGCGCGATTATCACAAGCTGCTGCGCCGGCGGTTGCAGAAGCTCGCCGATCGCGTCACGGGACGGGTGGGTGACCATGGTTACCGCGTGTATGTCGACAGCGCACCGGTGCTGGAAAAGGCGCTGGCGCGCAACGCGGGCCTGGGCTGGATCGGCAAGCACACCAATCTCATCAATCGCGAGGCAGGTTCATGGTTTTTCCTCGGCGAGATATACACCGATCTGCCACTGCCCGCCGATCCCGCGCAGGCGACGGAGCACTGCGGCGACTGCAAGGCATGTCTTGACGTGTGCCCCACGCAGGCCATCGTTGCGCCCTATCAGGTCGACGCCCGCCGCTGCATTTCCTATCTCACCATCGAGCTGCGCGGATCGATTCCGGAATCCCTGCGACCGCTGATCGGCAACCGCATTTATGGTTGCGATGACTGCCAGTTGATTTGCCCGTGGAATCGTTTCGCCAAATTGTCCGCAGAAAAGGACTTCAACGTGCGCCACGGTCTCGATGCGCCGGACTTGTTGTCCCTGTTCCGCTGGAGCGAAGAGGAATTTGAACGCAATATGGAGGGATCGGCCATCCGCCGCATCGGTTATGAGTGCTGGCTGCGGAACATCGCCGTGGCGTTGGGCAACGCGCCGCGCACGGAGGGCATCATCGCGGCGCTGCGCGAAAAACTGTCGCATCCCTCGGCCTTGGTGCGCGAGCATGTGTCGTGGGCGCTTGCGCGCCATGAACCAACGTTGACAACGTAAGTCATGAGGGAACCGGGGGATGTAGCCGACACCGCGCTTACAAAGATGAAATAAGGAACCTCTGGAAACGCCGCGAATTCCGCGGTGCAGGTATGTACCGCCATTAAGTTACAACCCCATCATGCAATCTTCACCCTGCGCGCATCCGACGTCGGTTTCGATCTGGAGCGTGGTGTGCCTGATTTCGAACCGGTGTTCCAGAAGTTCCGCCAGTTGATGACGGATGTTCTGCTGCTCCGCGGGTTGATGGACCAGCACATGGGCCGAGAGTGACACCCGGCCGCTGGTGATGGTCCAGATGTGCAAATCGTGCACGGCCTGTATTCCCTGAATGCCAGCCATCGCCGTCCGCACCTGTTCCACGTCGATATGAGGCGGCGCGCTCTCCATCAGCACGAACACGGTTTCCTTGAGCAGCGACCAGGATGAGTGAATGATCAAGAGGCTGATGAACATGGATGCCGCCGGATCCACCCACGTCCAGCCGCGCGCCCATGCTGCAAGTCCCGCCAGCAATGCGGCCACGCTGCCCAGGGCGTCCGCCAATACATGCAGCCATACGCCGCGCACGTTGTGGTTGTCGTGAGCGTCCTCGCCCAGGAGATTCAACCCCACAAGATTGATGATGAGCCCGCCGGCCGCCACCGCCATGACGGTGACACCCAGGACCGCGTGCGGCGTCTGAAATCTTTCCCAAGCCTCCATGAGGATGAAGACGGCAATGACGAGCAAACTCGTGCTGTTGACGAGTGCCGCGAAGATCTCGGTGCGATGAAAACCATATGTGTGTCTGGAAGTGGCCGGCTTCTGCGCGAACCACATGGCGAACAGCGTCAACGCCAGCGAGGCGATGTCAGAGAACATATGTCCCGCGTCTGCCAGCAATGCCAGGGAGTGGGCATACCACCCACCGACTATCTCAGCCACCATGTAAAGTGTGGTGATGAACAGCATCAGCCGCACGCGTCGGCGGGTGTTGACGCGGCGATCGCCGTGCGAGTAATCTGCTGTCATTGATGGTCTTATAAAGTCATGTGCATTGACTGATGCTGTACAATAAACGTATGAGTTTACATTGCCAATCCGGCAGAGCGGCCCCGCGTTCCCTCGCAGCGCGGCGGGGTGACATCCGGAGGTCTTGGTTGGCCTTGCTGCTAATGTCCGCCTTGATGTTTCAGGGTGTTTTGTCCGCGGCGCATTCTTACGTCCATCTCAAAACCTTCGAATTCGGGTCGCCGCTCACTGAGTTTCATCCAGTGGCGCGCGGCACGAATGCGCCGGGCGCACCCGGGGCACCGGCGCAGGGCAATCCGGACGACGAAGTCAGTTGCTCAATCTGTCTGGCGCTGCTCATGGGCGGGACTTTCGTTCCATCGCAACTATCCGTGCTTGCGCCAGTTCACGCCGCCGAAGGCGTCACGATTTCTCTCGTTACACCTGTCGTCATTAGCAAGACCAGATACTCATCCGCCCGTCCCCGGGCTCCACCTCAGTTCGATTAATTGATTCGACCGGATCGCGCCGGCGCTGAATAGCGTCGGTGCGGCGCGCTTGGGCCTTTACAACGGCGGACCACAGTCCGCGGCCGGGCGCTTCCAATTCTGGCAGAAGGAACAATCGAATGATGGAGCCCGCACATGAACACAAACATATTCCTGGTCGTGGCCATGGCCGCGATCATCGCGCTTTTCAGTCCCGCTTCCAGCCATGCGGCGGGAGATAAAAACACCGTGATCGGCACGGTCACCGATGCACTCGGGAGGCCGCTTGTTGATACAACCGTCAAGCTTCAAAACGCGGAGGGCAGGGACATCGCCCACACCGCAAGTGACCCGCAGGGCCGGTTTTCATTTACAGGGATTGTCCCGGGCACCTATGCAGTCGTATCGGAGAAGAAGGATTTTCAGACCGGCACGGCAATCGTGACGGTTGGTGCCGCCGCAGCCGCCAGCACAACCATCGTCATGACGTCAACCAAGCCGCTCGACCTGGCGCTGGCGGCGAAGCAACTGGACGTCGCCCGCAACGCCATCGAACCGCGGATCGGCGCCTCCACCTATAATATTTCGCAGCAGGCGATCGCCAGCGAGCCGCAGGGGGCGAACCGGCCCTTGAATCAAGTGATCCTGCAGGCGCCCGGCGTGGCCCAGGATTCCTTCGGCCAGCTTCATGTCCGCGGCGATCATGCAAACCTTCAGTACCGCATCGACGGCGTGATCATCCCTGAGGGTATCAGCGGGTTCGGTCAGGCGCTGAGTCCGCGCTTTGCCGACAAAGTCGAGCTCATAACTGGTGCACTGCCTGCGCAATATGGTTTACGGACCGCCGGCATCATCGACATCCAGACCAAAAGCGGGGCTTACGACAAGGGTGGCTCGATCGGTCTCTACGGCGGCAGCCGCGACACCATTCAGCCCAGCATGGAATATGGTGGATCGAGCGGACGATTCAACTACTTCTTCACCGGCGACTATCTGCAAAACGGGCTCGGCATCGAATCCCCGACCGCCGCTGCCGATCCCATCCACGACGACAGCCAGCAAGGTCACGGCTTCGGCTATCTCGAGGCCCTGCTCGACCCGACCAGTCGTGTCAGTTTCATTGCGGGGTATGAGCGAGGTCAGTTCCAAATCCCCAACATTCCGGGCCAAACGCCGTCCCTTGGGCTCGACGTAAACGGCGCCACGGCATTCGACTCCGCCTTACTCAACGAAAACCAGCGCGAAGCGACTCAATATGCCATTGCGTCATATCTGAAATCTGCGGGCCGGACCGATTTTCAGGTCTCCGCCTACGAACGCTACAGCAGTCTCACCTTTCAACCCGATCCGCTGGGCGACCTGCTTTTCAACGGTGTCGCACAGAACGCCTTCAAACGCAGTGTCGCTGAGGGGCTACAGGCGGATGGCAGCTACAAACTCAATTCCAACCATACCCTGCGTGCCGGCCTCAACATACAACGCGAACGTGGAACCTCGGAGACTTCCTCGTCGGTCATCCCCACTGATAATACGGGCAACCCGACAAGCACGACACCGATCACCGTTATGGACAACAGCGGCAAGACCAGTTGGACGTACAGCCTGTATCTGCAGGATGAATGGCGCATGACGCCGAAGCTGACACTCAATTTTGGCGGCCGCTTCGACCGTGTCGATGCCTTCACGCATGAGGACCAAATCAGTCCCCGTATCAACGCGGTTTACCAGGCCACGGACACAACGACATTGCACGCCGGTTATGCCCGCTATTTCACGCCACCGCCCTTCGAGCTGGTCGGTTCTGAAACAGTGAGCAAGTTCATCAATACCACCAACCAGCCGCAAGTGTTAACAGACGATTCGGTACTTGCAGAACGTGCCGACTACTTCGATGTCGGCGTCGCTCAACGCCTGGGAGCGAACCTCAATGTGGGCGTGGACGGCTTTTACAAGGAGTCCAAAAATCTCATCGACGAGGGCCAATTCGGCGCGCCCATCGTCCTGACGCCCTTCAACTACAAGGAGGGTCGCCAATACGGTCTTGAACTCACCACCGCACTGAAAGTGGACAATTTCTCCGCTTACGGAAATATTGCGGCCTTGTCGGCGGAGGGTCGCGACATCGTCTCCAGTCAGTTCAGCTTTGATCCGGGTGACCTGGCCTATATCCAGAATCATTTTATCCATCTCGATCATGAACAGACCTACACGGCATCTGCCGGCGCCTCTTATCTATGGCACGACGATACACGCTTCAGCATCGATTCCATTTACGGCAGTGGTCTGCGTACCGACGGCGCCGTTCCGAACGGAGCCAGTCTGGCACCCTACACGCAGGTCAATCTGGGCGTGTCGCGAAGCTTCGCGACCGGCGGTAAAACGGCGGTGGAAGCGCGTTTCGACGTCGTCAACCTGCTGGACGAAGTCATTGAAATCCGCAGTGGCGAGGGCGTCGGCGTTGGGGCTCCGCAATTCGGGCCGCGACGCGGTTTCTTCGCCGGCCTGAAATTTAATTTTTAGTCATAGTTTTCCACGGCAGATAGACAGAAAGGCTCATTTAATGACCGAGATAAAAAGTTTCATGGAAACACTCCAGATTGGCGGAGTGATGATTTATCCACTGCTGGCGCTGGCCGTGCTGGCAGTCGTTATCATCCTGGAGAAAGGTTTTGTGTATGCCTTCCGCACCCGCCTGCCCCTCGCTCTGGTCAGTCTTATCGAGACCTACGGGTGCTCCTGGTCTGATGTGGAGAGCAGGGTGAGGGGACTTGGTGCCCGCAATTATTTTGGTGGCTTCTTCCGAGTGATACTGGATAACCGGACACATCCGGCGTGGTGGGTGGAATCCCGGGCCGCCGATGAGGCCAGCCAGATCCAAAAATCACTCGGCCAGTGGCTGTGGGTACTGGAGACGATTGTCACGGCCGCACCGTTGCTGGGACTGCTCGGCACCATCACCGGCATGATCCGTGCCTTCAAATTATTCGGCGCCAGCGGTCTTGTCGATCCTTCCGGCGTCACCGGCGGTGTCGCAGAAGCACTAATCGCAACCGCACTGGGCCTGTTTATCGCCCTGCTGGCGCTGTTTGCTTTCAATTTCTTCTCGCACCGCCAGGCCCAGGTCATGGATGAGATGGAGCGGCTCGGTACCCGTTTGATCGATCATATCCGGCTGGACGCGGAAGGGGGACAACGTGAAACTTCGTAAAGCTCGCACAAGGCGGCGTGGCCGCATCGAGATCATCCCGATGATCGACGTCATGTTTTTCCTGCTCGCGACCTTCATGCTTGCCTCGCTCACGATGCAGAATTTGCATTCCCTGGCCGTGGATCTGCCCCACGGTCACGCGGCGCTGCTGCAGGCCGACAAGTCGGTGACACTGACAGTAACGCACGAGGGTAATCTTCTCCTTAACGAGACCGCCGTCACCCTGGATACACTGGCACCGACGCTACGTACCATGCTCGCCAGCCTGCCTGACGGAAAAGTGATCGTCGCGGCTGACAGCGCCGCACCCAACGGAGTCGTTGTACAGGCGATGCTTCGTGCCCGTGAAGCGGGAGCGGGCCATTTTTTGATTGCTATCAAGCATGAGTGACGGTATCGCGGCGGAAATATGGGCGCGTGATGAGCCTTGGCGGCGTTTGCCATGGCTGCTGCCGGCCGCATTCGCCGTTACGTTCGTGTCGCTGATGACCTTTTTGCATTTGCTGGTGCGTCTGCCGGCATTGCCTAGGTTACCCCAGCCCGTAGAACTCAGCATTGTCGAACTGCCGCCGGATAATCCCCCGGCGGTCTTGTCGCCACCACCGCCTGCTCCTGTCGAGCCGCCTCCGCAGGAGCAAGTCACCCCGCCACCGGAAGAACTAGTGAACCAACCAGCCGTGGTGAAGCCTCCTCCGCCACCTGCGCAGCATAGGCAGAAAAAGCGTCCGCCTGTGCCGCCCCCCGAGGTTCCACCGCCCGTCGCGCCGGCACCGCCTGCGGCAATTACCCCACCGCCCACTCAGGTTGCCCCGCAGAATACTGCTCCGCAACTGCCCGGCGGTGGAGCCATGGGCGCACGCGCGATCTCTCAACCCATGCCGCAGATCCCCGATGAGTTGCGGCAACACGCAATTGATACCGTCGCGGTGGTGCGGTTCCATATCGCGGCGGATGGCAGCGCGACCGTTGAACTCCTCAAGGCAACCGACGATCCCAGGCTTAATCAGGTTCTGCTGGAAGGGTTCAAGCTATGGCGTTTCTTCCCGGCCATGGATCACAACAAGCCGGTCGCTTCTATTTTGGAACTTCGTGTCCCGATACAGGTTAAATGAAAATTTGGACAACACGGGCGAAAATCTCGGGTTGATTCCCGACGTAATTGCCCGCATTAATGAGTCATAACCATAGGTCAACAGGAGAACTGATATGAAAAAAAGAAATTTCGTGCTGATGGCGATACTATGCGGCGCAGTTCCTTTTACGGCTGCACAAGATGTTCTTGTTCATCAAGACATCAATCGCAGCGTGATCAATGTAGAACCTTACTTAAGTCCGGGTGGGGGAAATTGGGGTGATTCAGGTTACAGACCCGATGAATCCTCCAAGTTGCAGCAAAGTGGCAACAATAACCCGCTGCTTGACTATTCTCCTACCGAGTCATACACCGGCAGTAGCGACGACTCGCCAATGGCGAAAATGTACGAACGCGATGGTAGGTAGTGGTAGGTTTGGGGTCCTTGGGGACATTTATTAAGATTTAAGTTTCTCATTCCCCTGCATCAACCCCGTGCGGCGGACTGCCACTAACCACCCTATTGAGGAGGCTGAGGCGCCACGGGTTGCCAGGGTGCGTCGCAACTGGAGACGTATGGAAAATAAGCCTTGGATGTCGGACAGTAGTACCAATAGCCTTGTTGCTGAACGTAGACAGGCGGCGCTTCCTGCATGTAGGACGCCGGCGGGTAGTCATAATATGGGTAAGGTCCCCAGAAGAAGGGGCTGCCGATGACTGCGCCGAAGAAGAAGCGATCGTGGAAATGGTGAAAGTGATGGAAATTGTGGAACCCTCCATGTCCGTGGAAATTGCCGCCATGCCAGGAAGAACCGCCATGCCAGGAACCCCGGGCCTCCGCTTCGGTACTCATGCCGCCAACCAGCATGGCCAGGACAATACATGCGAGATTTGATTTCATCATGGCCGTGTCCTCCATTCAGGTTCAAAATACCATGATGATGGAATATTCATCCCGGGAGACTTAACACCGCCTTAATGCACTTGGGCCATTCATAATTCCTGCCGCAGGAGTCCGGCAAGGATCAGAAGCTCCTCCTCGTTCAGGTTGGAGACCATCCAGTAATTCATTCCCTGTTGCGACCAATGGATCACGTTGTAACCGTCCCTGTTCATACTCTTCTGCGGTTCAGCGGCGGCATTGCCGGCGGGCCATAGGAAGACATTGATATAATGTTGCCGGCGATGGTAAACCAGCGCGGCGACCGGTCGATCCGCCAGATAATCCAGCCGTCCGCCCACGAGCGGGAAACCCTGTTCCGCGAAATCGCGAACCATGGGCGAGAAATCGATCTTGCCGTCGAACCATGGTTTCACCGTATGCTGATCCGAGGACTGCACATCGGTGAGATGATCGACCATCAAGGACCGCACATGGTCAGCGACTACTTCGCGTGCAAGAGCGTCACCATCGCCCGCGTAGCGGAAGTACGGAATACCCGCCCACATGACGCCGATGATGAGCAGGAGCATGGCCGCTGTCGCGATTGCCGAACGCCACGGCCTCCGGCTGTTCATCGCCCGCGAAATTTGCTTGAGTCTTGAGCGGATCCGCTGACGCAGCGTATCGCTGGCGCGAAAGTAAAGTTTTGAGGCGGCGAGCTGCGCGCGCAGCTTCTGCCAGTCCTGCACGCTGCGCCGGCACGCATCGCAGCCTTCGAGATGCCGCTCCAAGTCGAGACACCGCGCCGGATCGAGTTCGTTGTCCATGTAGGCATGAACGAGCGGTTGCAGTTCGTCGCAGGTCACAGGTGTGCCCCCATCTCTGTAGTAGCAAGCCGTAGTCTCAAGTGCTCCCGCGCCCGCGCCAGTCGGGACATCACCGTGCCGATGGGGACGTTAACGGTATCGGCGATCTCCCGGTACGAGCAGCCCTCGAATTCGCGCAGCACCAGCACCTCGCGAAATTCGAGTGGCAGCTCCTCGATGGCGTTGCGCAGCACCAACGCAGTCTCATGTCGCTGCGCCATTTCCTCCGGCCCCGCCTCATAGGACGCAATTTCGAGGGCCTCCCCGTTCATGGGTTCGTGCAGTTCGTTCCCACGATTTTTTTCCAGCCGCGTGTAGAACGTGCTGCGCACGATCGTAAGCAGCCATTGCCGTCCACGTTCGCCGCGGAAGCTCTCGAAGTAGCGGAAGGCCCGCAGCATCGCCTCCTGGACGAGGTCCTCGGCATCATGGTCGTTGCGCGTCAGCCACCGCGCCAGATTATGGGCGGCGTCGAGGCAGGGCATGATCGTTCGCTCGAAGCGCGCAAGTTTGTCAGGAATATCCAATCACCGGTTTCCTCGGTTTAGCCTCCATCGTAATACAGACCATCGGCGGTGGATATTTATTCCCGGGAATAAATTGGTGGATATTGCGGTCAGGCACCATGAAGCCCGGGGATCGCCCGGTCATCCTGGAGAAAGAAATGACCATGTCCAATCAAGATCGTAACAGGAACGGCGGCAACGGCCGCCGGCAGTTTCTCAAATGCATGGCCTGGGCAGGCACCGGTGTGGTGTGGGCGATGCGCGGTGGCGTGCTGCGCGCCGAAACGCTGGACGCAGCTGCCGGCTCGAATTTCGACAAATCCGCAGCCGATAACGCGACCTTCAGTTTCGTGCAGATCAGCGATTCGCACATCGGTTTCAACAAGGCGCCGAATCCTGATGTCATCGGCACACTGAAGGGCGCGATCGCCCAGATCAACGCACTGGCCGAGCGTCCCGCCTTCGTGCTGCACACCGGCGATCTCACCCACCTCGCGCACCCGGAGTCGTTCGATATCGTGAGTCAGATCACCCAGGATATAAAAACCGGTCGAATTTTCTTCATCCCCGGCGAACATGACGTGCTGGGCGATGACGGCAAGGAGTATTTCAGCCGATTCGGCAAAGGCAATTCCGGCAATGGCTGGTACAGTTTCGATTACCGCGGCGTGCATTTCATCGGCCTCATCAATGTCCTCAATCTGAAGCCGGGCGGCATGGGTTCGCTCGGCCAGGAGCAGATCGAATGGCTGGAGAAAGACCTTGCGGGCCGTTCAAACAGCACGCCCATCGTGGTGTTTGCCCACATGCCCTTGTGGAATGTCTATGAACCGTGGGGCTGGGGCACCGGGGACAGCGCACAGGCGCTTTCCCATCTGCGCCGTTTCGGTTCGGTGACGGTATTGAACGGACATATCCATCAGATCCAGCAGAAAGTGGAAGGCAACATCACCTTCTACACGGCACGCTCCACCGGTTTTCCGCAGCCGGCGCCGGGTGCGGCCCCGGCACCAGGTCCGCTTCAAAACGTCCAGCCCAGTCGATTGCACAGCCTGCTTGGAATTCGTGACGTCCGGGCAGTACGCGTCGGCGGGCCGCTTGCGGTCACAGACAATGTACTGACTTGAGGTATCGGTAATCGTAATTCCTAAACTTATGACGAGGGATCTTCAACGATGAAATCAGTTCGCAGTGTTATTAATAGCCGTCTCCCGTGGGTGCAACTGGTCTTCGCAGCGAGTATCGCGGGCGCAGTGGCGGCCCCAGCCCATGACAGCGTGTCCCCGCCAACCGTCGCGCAAGAAATGAAATCCGATCAAAAGACCGGCAAGGAAATCGGCATCGACAATTTCAGCTTCAAGCCCAACGAATTGATCGTGCGGGCCGGCACCAGGGTCACGTGGATCAACCACGATGATACGCCGCACATCGTAGTGAGCGTCGACAAGCGCTTCAAGTCATCGCCGGCGCTCGACACGGGCGATCAATATTCCTACGTCTTCGACAAAGCGGGCAGCTACGAATACTTCTGTTCCCTGCATCCCAAGATGGTCGGGCGAATCATCGTCAACTGAAGGGAAATGGTGGCCAGGGGCAGAATCGAACTGCCGACACGCGGATTTTCAGTCCGCTGCTCTACCAACTGAGCTACCTGGCCATGGGGAGGTAAAAAGAGCGGCTATTAAAGCGATGAGCGCGCGAACCGTCAAGCTGTAAGTGAGGGAATCCGTTCATGCTTCGATAGCTGAGCACAAGCGGTGCTTTTGAGATGAGCCCTACTGTGATGGAGGAACGTAGCCTTCCGGTTTGGTGGAACCAGTGCCGAAGAAGAATTTCTCCATTTCTTCCTCCAGAAATTTACGCGCCTTGGGTTCGTAGGGCGTCAGCCGGTATTCGTTTATAAGCGTGGTCTGGTGGCCGAGCCACTGCTTCCAAGCCTCCTGCGACACGTTCTCAAAGATGCGTTGGCCAAGCGGGCCAGGATAGGGCGGCATCTTCAGCCCCTCCGCCTTTCGTCCAAGCTTGACGCAATTCACCATCCGGGTCACAGGCATATCCTCTCAAGTAATGTCACAATGCCGCGAGCAACCGCTTGATCGGCGCCGCAACACCCACCGGCAATTCATCGTTGTTGTTATACCAAATACCCCCACGCGTTGTCATCGCTCGGGAGCGTCGCGTCACCCGCCGGCATTCGGCATGAATGTCGAGATGGAAATGCGTGAAGCGGTGGCGGAAGGGCGGCAACGTGCCCTCCGGCGCGGTCTCCACGCCCAGGTGTTTCCGGCACCAGCGGATCTCGTTTTCCGGTCCGGCGATCTCCGGGAAACTCCACAGCCCGCCCCAGATGCCGACTGCCGGGCGGCGTTGCAGCCACACCCGGTTTTGCGCATCGCGCAGGATCAGGAAGCGCGCGCTTTTGACGGGCGGACTGCGTTTCGGCCGCGGCGCGGGGTATGCCTCCGGGTTGCCGGCGAGATAAGCGCGGCAGTCCGCGCGCAGCGGACAACGGGGACAATCGGGTCGTCGGCGGGTGCAGACGGTGGCGCCCAAGTCCATGATGGCCTGGGTGTAGTCGGCGATATTGCGTCTGGGCAGATGCCTTTCCGCCAGACGCCACAGTTTTTGTTCGATTTTGCTGTCTCCCGGAAAACCTCGAACCGCGTGATGGCGGGTCAGCACGCGCTTGACGTTGCCGTCGAGTATGGGATGACGCAGGCCGTGGGCCAGCGCCAGGATCGCGCCCGCCGTGGAGCGGCCGATGCCGGGCAAACCGCGCAACGTTTCCAGATCGCGCGGCCAGCGGCCGCCTTGTTCCTGGGCGATGAACTGTGCGCAGCGATGCAGGTGACGCGCACGGGCGTAATAGCCGAGCCCCGCCCACAGCTTCAATACCTCGTCGAGCGGCGCCATCGCCAGCATGTGAATGTCGGGAAGCCGCTTCACGAAGCGCTGGTAGTAGGGAATGACGGTGGCCACCTGCGTCTGCTGGAGCATGATCTCCGAGAGCCAGACGCGGTAGGGATCCCCGGTGTGCTGCCAGGGCAGATCGTGACGGCCGTGGTGGTGATGCCAGCGCAGCAGGCGCGCGGCGAACGAACGATCATGGGCCATGACCGGACAGGGCCTCCAGATGATCCATGGCTGCCAGCGATTCATCCATCATGAGTTTCTTCATGATGCTGGTGCCGATGATCGGGGGGATGAAGAAGGCCGGGGTCTTGATGGATTCAAAGTAAACGCGGGTCTGGTTCCCGGGCAGGGGCTCGAAATGCCAGCGGGTGACGCCGGCGCGGAAGTCGCTCTCCGCCGGCACGATGACGTTTTCCAGATCGCCGTTGACGAGTTCCGTCGCTTCCTCCACCAGCACCGCCTTGAAGCAGATCATGGCGATGCAGCGCTGCGCAGTCATGCGGGTTTTGTGGTGATGCGCGTCGTGGGTGACGAGCAGCGTGCTTTCAGTCAGCACGTCGTTCAGCCGGGTCAGATGGTTGTAGTCGGTCAACAGCCGCCGCAGCTCTGCCGGCGACGCGTTGAGCGCCGCGTCGATCTCCACCGTGTATTCACCGTCATGCTCGTAAATCGTGGAAAAGCGCACTTCTTTGGCGGTGGCCGCGACAAGCGGCAGCCATAGCAGTAGAACGGCCGGCAGCACCCGCATTTAGAATTTCAAAAGTTTTTTAAGACTTTTCTGAATGTCACCGCCGCCAGATGTGCCACTGCCCGTCGTGTCCTTGCTGCCGGAGGTGGAGCTGTCTGGTGTCAGGCCGGGGATCGGAACGGGCAACACCTTGCCCAGTTGTTTCTTGACCTCCTTCTCGGCGCGCGCCTTGACGATGCCGGCGAAGTCGGGCGCGAAACTGGGATCGCTGAACGTGCCACTGACCTTCATCGGCACGGTGAGACCCGACAGATCGGTCAGTTCCTTGCCGCCCTGGCCTTCGGCGGTTGCCACCACATTCACGTTCAGAAGGTAATCGATCGTCTCGTTCACCAGATTGGCGCTGCCCTTGCCATCCACTCGCAGGAGCGGAGATTTTGCGGCGAGGTCGTTATTCTGCACCACGCCGTTGACGATCTTGTAGGTGCCGGTGAGTTCGCTGAAATCGGTCTCCTCGTTCGGATCGGTGTGGCCGATGAAACCGGTCTGCGCCTTGCGCAGGAATTTACCAATGTTGAAGCCCTTGACGGCGCCATTCTGGAACGAGAAGTCGCCCTGGCCGTTCAGGTTCTGTTTGATGGCGTTGGCGTCGGCGCCGTGGGAGGAGGCCTGCAGCGAGAAATTACCCTTGCCGCGCAGCTTGGATTTGCCATTGAGATCCTTGAGCAGCGGTTCGGCGGAGATCCCCTTCAGCGCATGTTCCAGATTCAGCGTCGGCTCCTTGCCCCTGGCGTCGATCAACACCTTGCCCTGGTAGGTGCCTTCATAAAGACCGGCGGTGACTGGGTTCATGGCGATATCGCCATCGCGCGCATTGATGCTGATTTTGACGTTGCTGAGTTTGAGATTGCGGATCACGAGCTGACCGATGCTGGCATCGCCCTTGAGTTTAAGTTTCCGCAGCATATCGATCGGCAGCGGCGTGGGCGCGGCCGCCGCCGCTGCGCTGCTTGTCCCGCCGGCCGCCGGCTTGGCTGGCTGGTTTTCCGGCGGGCGCGGCGGCAGATAGCGATCGGCGTTGATATTGTCGACGACGAGATTGAAACCCAGGCCGGGACTATTGAAGTCATTCACCGAGACATTGCCGTCGATGTGACTGCCGTCCAGCAGCAGCTTCATGCCGCTCAAGCTCAGGTCCTGCTTGGAACCGGTGAAGGCGGTGTCGACCGCCACCTGCGTGAGGGCCTTCGGATCCGCCATCGCCGGCAGGGTGACGTTGAGATTCTGCAACAGCTGCCGCAGGTCGAACGCGGCCACGCTGAGTGCGCCATTGTATTTCGGCGCCTTCTTGATATCGCTGGCATCCACTTTGCCCTTGGCGCTCAGGCCCAGGCCCTGCACGCTGAGATCGCTCATGTTGAGCGTTTCCTTCTCCATGTCCACGTCCGCGCGCGTGTCGATCTTGATGTCGTTGGCGCCTTTCGGCAGCTGGCCGCCGGAGGCCGTCGCTGACAACGTAACCGGTTCCAGTTTGAAATGCTGGGCGGTGCCGCTGATGGCGGCCGCGGCGTTGAGATTTTTGATATCAACCGCGGGTGCAGGCTGGCCGTAGGTCTTGAGCAGCGCCGTCACGTCGGCGCTCTGTACCGTGAACTGACCGTTGACCGATGACTTGTCCTTGTCCTGGATGTTTTTCGCCTGCAGTCCGCCCTTCATCTCCGTCCCGATTGTAGAGACCGTCAAATCGGACAGCTGGATGCTGCCGGCCTTCATGTCGGCGTCAAGCACGGTGCTGATCTTGAGCGGCGCCGTGCCCGCGGGCGCGGGCTTGCCCGTCAGCACGCTGACCAGTCCCGGGCCGTTCTTGCTGTCGACGGACAATTTGCCGTTCACGGCCGGCGTGTCGGACCGTATGTTTTTGGCGCTGACGTTGCCGTGGATCTGGGTGTTGAGCGCGGTGAGCGCCAGATCAGGCAGTTCCGCCGTGCCATTCTTCATGTCCAGATCGAGCGAGGTCGTGAGATTGAGATCGGAGGCGCCGCCGGGAACGGCCCTGCCCTTGAGCTTGCCGGTCACCACCAGCGGCTTGATTTGATACTGCTGCGCGTCCGGCTTGACCGCAATCTTGCCTTCAATTTTGAGATCGCCCGCCAGGTTCTTCTGCGGCGCGTCGAAACTGCCGGAGATCGAAAATGGAATCGGCTCGGTGAGTGACAGCTCGCCGGTTTTCAGGTTCACATCCTTGATCGCGTATTTCTGGCCCTTCTGCTGGTCATCCCAGGAAAGGGCGGCGTTTTCCACATCCACGCCACTCAGGACCAGCGCCGAGATTTTCGGACCGCCGGCCTGTGGCTGGGCGGGGGCGCTCTTGGCGGCCATCAGATCGTCGAAATTGGTCTGGCCTTCCTTGTTCCTGGCGAGATTGACCTGCGCCCTGTCGATGACCACCGTGTCCAGCAACACGGCCTGTTTAAGGATCAACGGCAGCAATTGCAGACGCACGGCCACCTTCTCCGCGCTGAACATGGGTTGATCCCCGAATCCTTGGGCGTTACCCAGCGCGATCCTTCCCGAACTGGCGCCAAGCCAGGGATAGAAAGTCAACTGAAGATCGCCTTCCAGCGTGAGCTTGCGCCCAGTGACTTTCTCCACCTGGGTGGCAATCTCGCCCTTGTAGTCGTTGGGGTTGAAATAGCGCGGCAGCAGCACCACCGTCGCCACCGCCGCCACCACGAGAATCAGGATCAGGAAAAAAATGAATTTGAATAATGTCTTCATGTGCGTTGTCTCCAACTCCTGAAGATCAAGTCTTGTATTCGCCAGCGCGGCGGGCATCTCCGCGCACCCGCCCGGACGGATAACGCTGCTCGTTCAGCGCCATTTTACTCTCGACCGCCTGCATCAGTTCCACGCCCAGCTTGTCCGCGAGGCGCACGAGGTATATCAGCACATCCGCCAGCTCCTGGCTGACGGCGTCCAACTTTTCCACCGGCAGGTGACGGCTTTGCTCGGGTGTCAGCCATTGGAAGTGTTCGACCAGTTCCGCCGCCTCGGCAATCAAGGCCATCGCCAGGTTCTTGGGCGTGTGGAATTGGTCCCAGTCGCGCGCGGCGGCGAAGTCGGCGACTTTTTGCCGCAGCGTTTCCAACTGACCCGGGCCATCCCCTTGCATTTGTCCCATGCTCGCCATCTGGGTTCAGGATTTCAAGCCGGCGGTTTGAGCAGGCGCTCACGCATGCGGGCAACCGCCGCGCGCACCTGCGCGGGCGCCGTGCCGCCGATGTGGTCGCGCGCGGCCACCGAATTCTCCAGCTTGAGGACCGCAAGCGCATCCTCCCCAATCCGCGGACTCATCCGCTGTAATTCCTCGAGGCTGAGTTCACTCAAGTCCCTGCCCAGATCAATGGCCTGCCGCACCGCCTGGCCGACGATGGCGTGGGCATCGCGGAAGGCCACGCCCTTGCGCACCAGATAGTCGGCCAGGTCGGTCGCCGTGGTGTAGCCGGCGAGGGCCGCCTTTTTCATGGCCTCGCGTTTCGCCTTGACGTGCGGAACCATCGCAGCATACACGTCCAGGCACTGATGCAGCGTGTCCAGCGTGTCGAACAGCGGCTCCTTGTCCTCCTGATTGTCGCGGTTGTAGGCCAGCGGCTGCGCCTTCATCAACGTCAGCAGGGCCATGAGGTGACCGTAGACGCGGCCGGTCTTGCCGCGCACCAGCTCGGGGACGTCGGGATTTTTTTTCTGCGGCATGATCGAAGAGCCGGTGCAGTAGGCATCGCCGATGTCGATGAAACCGAATTGCGCCGAGGACCACAGGATCAATTCCTCGGAGAACCGCGACAGGTGCATCATGATGAGTGCGGCGGCGGCGGCGAATTCGATGGCGAAGTCGCGGTCGCTGACCGCATCGATGGAATTCTCCGCCACGGCGTCGAAGCCGAGCAGCTGGGCGGTGTAGTGCCGGTCGATGGGAAAGGTGGTGCCGGCCAGCGCCGCGCTGCCCAACGGCAGCACGTTGACCCGCCGCCGTGCGTCGTGCAGACGCGAGCGATCGCGCATGAGCATCTCGCACCACGCCAGCAGGTGGTGGCCCAGCGTGACGGGCTGCGCCGGTTGCAGATGCGTGAAACCGGGCATGATGGAGTCCGCCTCCTGCTCCGCGAGCGGCAGCAGGGCGGCCGTGAGCTGATGGAGTTTGCCGATTAGCGCGTCGATCTCATCGCGCAGATACAGCCGCAGATCGGTCGCCACCTGATCGTTGCGTGAACGGCCGGTGTGCAGTTTCTTGCCGACCTCGCCGATGCGATCAATCAGCCGCGCCTCGATGTTCATGTGCACGTCCTCGAGTTCATCGACCCAGGCGAACTCGCCCCGCTCGATGTCAATCTGGATGTTCTCCAGCCCCTCGACGATCTTCTGGCTTTCCTCCGGCGTCAGCACGCCGGTGTGCGCCAGCATGCGCGCGTGGGCGATGGAGCCGCGGATGTCACAGGCGTACAGGCGGGAGTCGAAACGCACGGAGGCGCTGAACCGTTCGACCAGATGGTCGGTCGCCTCGACAAAGCGGCCGCCCCAGAGTTTGTCTTCGGGCATCTGCGACATGGCGCATCAATCTGCTGACCTTAGGGCGGCCCAGTATAACAGGCCGATTAAGTAGCCCTGAATAAGTCCATCCTGGACTTTTCAGGGCACGGAAAGCAAAAAACGCGGTTTTTGCGTTCCTTCATTTTCAATAACCTGCGGCTGTTGAAAATGGCGGCACATGCTTGTACCGCAGGAATCTTTAATTATTGCAGAGATTCCTTAAGTCCGCCGCGCGGAAGCATACGGATTATGACAGTATTATAGTGATCAAGGCGATGGGGGACCGGGAAAATTCATGAACGATAACGGCTCGAGGCGGGCATTGTTTCTCCCGGATTTCTGCGCCGTCCGCAGCGTTTTTTTGGTGGTGGTGGCGGGGGAATTACTGGCGTTCATCCTGACGCTTGCCGATGCCACGAGTATCCACGAACGCTGGGACGATCTGGGACGGGTGTCCCTGTTCGTGCAGTGGGTGGCGTTGTCGTGCGCCGGCGTGCTGTGTTTGGCGCGCCGCTGGCTATCACGGTTTTCCGACGTTGCCGCAGCCCTGCTCGCCTATGGGGCCATGGTGGCGGTCACCTACGTCCTGGCCGAGCTGGCCTGGCGGATCAACAGTTACGCCGCTCAAGCCATCATCTATTCCACGCACGTGGAATTCCTGCAGCGATCGCTCGGGATCAGTGCCATCATCTGCGCCGTCACGCTGCGCTATCTCTACATCCAGCACCATTGGCAGCGGCAGGTGCAGGCGGAGTCGCAGGCGCGCTTCCAGGCCTTGCAGGCGCGCATCCGCCCGCATTTCCTGTTCAACTGCATGAATGCCATCGCCAGCCTGACGCGCAGCCGGCCGGAGGCGGCGGAGAAGGTGGTGGAGGACCTGGCCGACCTGCTGCGCGCGAGCCTCGGCGAGGCGAGCCAGCAGGTGCCGCTGACGGAGGAACTGCAACTCTGCCGGCAGTATCTGGACATCGAAAAGCTGCGATTGGGAGATCGCCTCCAGGTCGAGTGGCGCATCGATTCGCTGCCCGTGGACGCCGGCCTGCCGGCGCTGACGTTGCAACCGCTGATCGAGAATGCCATCTATCACGGTGTTGAGCCACTGGCCGGCGGTGGCGCCATACGCATCGAAGGCAGGTGTAAAGGCGAGGCCCTGACCATCGCCATAGAAAACCCGCTGGCCGGCGATGGACAACCGTCACGTTACGAAGGCAACCGGCTGGCGCAGGACAACGTGCGCCAGCGTCTGGCGGCGGTGTTTGGGCCGGCGGGCCGGCTGGTGGTGGAGAACACCCCCCAGGCTTATCGTGTCACCGTTTTCTTTCCTTACCGGCGGCAGGGCGCATGAAGGTCCTGATCGCCGATGATGAACCGCTGGCCCGTGAACGCCTGCGCGCGCTGCTCGCGGAAGTAGGGGGCGTGGAGGTCGCAGGCGAAGCCGCCAACGGTCTGGAGGTCATCGAGCGGGTCAACGATGCGTGTCCTGACATCGTACTGATGGACATACGCATGCCGGCCCTGGACGGACTTGAGGCGGCGCGGCATCTCGCCGGCCTGCCGGTGCGTCCCCCGGCGGTGATCTTCACGACTGCCTGCGGCGATCATGCGCTTGCGGCTTTCGAGGCCAACGCCGTCGACTATCTGCTCAAGCCCATCCGCCGTGAACGGCTCGCCTTGGCATTGGAGCGTGCGCAAACGCTCAATCGCGGACGGATGTCGGCGCTCGCCGCCGGCCGCCGGCGCACGCATCTCGGCACCGTGGTGAAAGGCAGGCTGCAGTTGATTCCCATGGAGGATGTCGTCTATTTGCAGGCCGATCAGAAATACGTGACCGTGGCCTGCAAGGATGGAAGAGACGTGCTGATCGATGAGTCGCTCAAGTCGCTGGAATCGGAATTCTCCGATCTCTTTCTGCGCATACACCGCAACACGCTTGTGGCGATCGCGTATGTGGCGGGCCTGGAAAAGGAGGGGGAGAATGAGACGGTCATGAGGATGCGGCACCGTACTGAACGCCTGCCCGTCAGCCGCCGTCATCTGGGCGAGGCGCGGGCGCGGCTGCGTCATCCCGGCAAACTCTGAATAAAGACGGTCCCGCCGCTCAGGGTTTCCGTCGTTCGGCTGCTTTCGCGGGCCCTGCCTTTGTGAGGGACAGGCTTTCACCCCGAACATCCACCATGATCGTATCGCCCGGCGTGAACTCGCCGGCGAGCAGCTTGGCAGCGACCGGCGTCTCCAGATTCTTTTGTATGGCTCGCTTGAGCGGACGGGCGCCATAGACGGGATCAAAACCCGCTTCGCCCAGCTTGTCGAGCGCAGCCTCACTTACGCGCAGTTCGATGTTCTGGTCCTTGAGTCGCGCGCGCAGGCGGTCGATCTGCAGATCGGCGATGGCCCGGATCTGGGATTTCTCCAGAGAGTGGAACACCACCACCTCGTCGACACGGTTGATGAACTCCGGGCGGAAATTGCGGCTGACGATCTCCATCACCGCCTCCTTCATTTCGGCATAGCTTTCGCGTCCGGTCATCTCCTGGATGAGCTGTGAGCCCAAATTGGAGGTCATGACGATCACAGTGTTGCGGAAGTCGACAGTGCGACCCTGGCCATCGGTCAGGCGACCGTCGTCCAGCACCTGCAGCAGCACGTTGAACACGTCCGGGTGCGCCTTTTCGATCTCGTCGAGCAGGATCACGGAGTAGGGGCGGCGGCGCACCGCCTCGGTAAGATAGCCGCCTTCTTCATAACCGACGTATCCCGGCGGCGCCCCGATCATGCGGGCGACGGCGTGCTTCTCCATGAACTCGGACATGTCGATCCGCACCATCGCCTCCTCGGTATCGAATAGGAAGGCGGCCAGCGCTTTGCACAGCTCCGTTTTGCCGACACCTGTTGGCCCCAGGAACAGGAACGAGCCGTTGGGGCGGTTGGGATCGGAGAGACCGGCGCGGGCGCGGCGCACGGCGTCGGCGACGGCGCCGACGGCCTCGTCCTGCCCGATGACGCGCGCATGCAGCGCCGCCTCCATGCGCAGCAGCTTGTCGCGTTCGCCCTCGAGCATCTTGGAAACGGGAATGCCGGTCCACTTGGAGACCACCTCGGCAATCTCCTCTTCCGTCACCTTGTTGCGCAGCAGGCGGGTTTCCTTGCCCTCCGTCTGCGTGGCGGCGGCCAGCTGCTTCTCCAATTCGGGGATCACGCCGTAGCGCAACTCGGACATGCGCGCGAGATCACTGTTGCGCCGCGCAGTCTCGAAATCGATCCGGGCGCGTTCCAGTTTTTCCTTGATCGTGTGCGCACCGGCAAGCGAGGCCTTTTCCGCCTTCCAGACCTCCTCGAGATCGGAGTATTCACGCTCGGCGCGCGCGATCTCCTCCTCCAGCGCCGCGAGCCGCTTTCTGGAGGCCGCATCGTGTTCCTTTTTCAATGCCTCGCGCTCAATCTTCAATTGAATGAGCCGCCGATCAAGGCGATCCATCTCCTCCGGCTTGGAATCGATCTCCATGCGAATGCGCGAGGCGGCCTCATCCACCAAATCGATGGCCTTGTCGGGCAGCTGCCGATCAGTGATGTAGCGGTGCGACAGCGTGGCGGCGGCCACGATGGCCGGATCGGTGATGTCCACACCGTGATGCACCTCGTACTTTTCCTTCAGGCCGCGCAGTATGGCGATGGTGTCCTCTACGGTGGGCTCGTCGACCAGAATTTTCTGGAAGCGGCGTTCCAGCGCCGCATCCTTCTCCACGTATTTGCGGTATTCATCAAGCGTGGTGGCGCCAATGCAATGCAACTCGCCGCGCGCCAGCGCGGGCTTCAGCATGTTGCCGGCGTCCATGGCACCCTCGGCCTTGCCGGCGCCGACCATGGTGTGCAGCTCGTCGATGAACAGGATGATCTGGCCTTCCTGTTTCGCCAGGTCCTTCAACACGGCCTTGAGACGCTCCTCGAATTCGCCCCGGTACTTGGCACCGGCGATGAGCGCGCCCATGTCCAGCGCCAGCACGCGCCGGTCTTTCAGACCCTCCGGCACCTCGCCGTTGACGATGCGCTGGGCCAGCCCTTCCACGATGGCGGTCTTGCCCACGCCGGGCTCACCGATGAGCACGGGGTTGTTCTTGGTGCGTCGTTGCAGTACCTGGATGGTGCGGCGGATCTCATCATCGCGGCCGATGACCGGATCGAGTTTCCCTGATCTGGCGCGCTCCGTGAGATCAATGGTGTATTTCGCCAGCGCCTGACGTTGTTCCTCGGCGCCAGGATCCGTCACCTGTTCGCCGCCGCGCATCCGGTCAATGGCGGCTGTCAGCCGGTCCGCGCGCACGCCGGACTTGCGCAGCAGGTCGCCCGTCTGGCCCTTGTTCTCGGCGGCGGCCAGCAGGAACATTTCGCTGGAGAGATAATGATCCTTGCGTTTCTGTGCATGCTTGTCGGTCAGATTGAGCAGCCGGACAAGTTCGTTGGAAGGATGCACCTCGCCGCCCGCGCCCTCGACGCGGGGCAGGCGATCCAGCGCCTCCTGCACCTGCGTGCGCAAGGCTTTGACGTCGGCGCCGGTCTGCATCAACAGCGGCCGCGTGGAGCCGCCTTCCTGATCCAGCAGCGCCATCAGGACGTGCAGCGGCTCCAGGAACTGGTGATCGCGGCCCACCGCCAGACTCTGGGCGTCCGCCAGCGCCGTCTGAAATTGCGTGGTCATCTTGTCTGCGCGCATGTCCCCGCTCCGTTTGAATACCTTTTACATGGGGTCGGTTTTCATGGAATCAAGTCATGTTGTCTGGCATATTTGCATGGATGGCTGGCCGCAAAAAGGCATCATAAAGGCCTCGCATGAGTGACGTCAGGCCATTAACCCCGTTTCCTGTCATTCTGTCGGTTTCGGTCGCGGTGCTGTGTATAGCATATACGTGGCAGGGGGAGGCCGTGGGTCTGGTTGGAGATGACGCGATCTATCTCCTCATGGCGGATTACTTTTCCCCTTATGACAGCGCCGCCCGTGCCGGGGCGGCTTTTATCATGAAATTCAGCGGGTTTCCCCCCCTCTATCCTGCGCTGCTGGCGGTCGCCGGCGCGGGAAGTAGACATATACTTCTGGCGCATTGGATCACGGCCCTCTGCATCATTTTCTCGGCGGCCCTGTACTGGTACTGGCTGGTCAAGGAGGGGGTGGGCCGCCATTTCGCACTGCTCATGAGCGGTTTGTTTTTGTCCCTCCCAGGCACAATGATCCTCGCGCTGGATTTATGGAGCGAGCACCTCTATCTGGCCCTTACCCTGCTCAATCTGTTGCTCGCGCGTCATGCCGGAAAAACAGGAAGGGGATGGTTGGGCGTGGCGGTGACCGCCGGTTTGGTGCCGCTTACCCGATCGGCAGGCCTGACTTTTCTCGTTGCCACGTGGGCCTTTTTCATCATTCACAAGGCGCCCGACCGCTGGCGGTTAATCGCCGCCAGTGTAGTGCCGATGTTCGCATGGACGCTGATCTCGCTGCCGTTCAAATCCTATGTGTCTTACAAGGGGATATTCGGGAATTTTTTTTCGGTCCTGACTTTCAGCGATCTATTGCCGGTGATGGAGTTTCAAATGCGCAATCTCTGGCAGGGATGGCATAAGAGCTTTGATTTTCAGGCTCACAACTACAGCGTCATTGCCCCGGCATTGCTGCTTTTCGCGGTTCCGGTGGGGTGGTGGGGCCGGCTAAAAGAGGCCCGTTTGGATGCGTTGTATCTGCCGCCCTATTTGGTTTTGATCGCCCTGTGGCCGTCGCTGAATCAAATGACGCGGTTTCTGTATGTGATCATGCCCTTCCTGCTTTATTACGGGTTTGCGGGTTTTGGCATGATGATGAAGAAGTACACCACACCCGGTGTCGTCCGAATGTTACGGATGTTGTTTCTGGCGCTGATCGTTTTCTCCTGCGCGCCTTCCACCGTGCAAATCCTGTCTCGAAGGATGAATCCTCCGGCAGCGGGTCTTGCGGCCTATGCAGGGACCGCGACATGGGTCGAATCCATGGGCCCGCTGGAGGGTGATATGGACTTGAGCATCCTGAAACATTTCGCAACTGTTTTCCGTGAGGAGGCAAAATATGTGGAACCGGACCAATGTGTACTGACGGCATACCCGGAACGATTCATGTTTTATGCCCGCCGCCTGGCGTTTCCGCTGCCAACACTGGGTGTCAATCAGGAGGAATTTGATCGGGGCATGTCGCGGTGCAGGTACGTCCAGATTTTCTGGCTGAATACCCATCCTTATTATCCGCCCGCCTATCCTTTGAACAGACTTAAACAACAAGGGAAGCTTGTATTTGTTTCCAAAATGTCTAATGACTCGAATGCTCCCCCCGTGACCGGGCTGTTGCGACTGCGCTGAGAATGGGTGTGGCAACCGTCGCGACGCTGGCAGCGGTCATCAATGCAGGACGGCCTCGGCGACGGCAATCGTGGTGATGCCGAGGCCGATGAGCAGCACCTGCAACACGGATTCGCGCGGTGCGGTGCTCTCGTGCAGGCCGGGGATCAGATCCGCCACGGCGATGTAGATGAAGCTCGCCACGGCGATGGCGATCAGGTAGGGTAGCGCCGCGCTGGATTGGGACAGGCTGGCCCAGGCCAGCACGCCGCCGAGAATAGTGGTCAGGCTGGCAATCATGTTCCATGCGAAGGCTTGGGTGCGTGAGAACCCGCTGTTCAACAGTACGGCGAAACTCCCCAGTTCCTGCGGAATCTCATGCGCTGCCACCGCCAGGCTGGTGACGACGCCGAGTTTGATGTCAGTCAGGAAAATGGCGCCGATGATTACTCCATCGACGAAGTTGTGGATACCATCGCCCAGTACGATGAGCATGCCGGCGGCGCGCTCACGGGCTGCGGACAGATTCGCAGCATGGGTCTCGCAGTGCATGTGGTGGCAGTGGCGCCAGATCACAAGTTTTTCCAGGATGAAAAAAAGCAGCAGGCCGGCAAGTATCGCCGCCGCGAGCGCATGCCGGCTGATATCGCTCCGTTCCATGGCGTGGGGCAGCAGGCCCGTGAAGGCGGCGCTGAGCAGGGCGCCGGTCGCGAAACTGACGAGATGCGGCAGCACCGCCTCGCGGCGTGCTTGCGGCAGCAGCAGGAATACGGCCGCCGCCAGCACGCTCAATACTCCGCCCAGGAGGCAAAACAAAACGATCCAGATGAGCAGTGACATGGGTGTACGTTATTTTTCAGCCGCTATCGTAGCAGGCACGTCAAGTAGACGCAGGATTGATCCAGATCAGACTGGCCATGCGCCCGGTTTCGCCATCGCGGCGGAAAGAGAAAAACCGGTCATGTTCCGCATAAGTGCAGCATGTTCCACCATAGATCCGTTTGACACCGCCTTGATTCAGGAGGACGCGGGCGATGGCGTATAAATCCGCGCGGTAATGGCCGACCCGCGACGCCGAAAACGCCGCCGCCACCTCGGCACCGTAACCCGCAAACGCTTGCCTCACCTCTCCCCCCACTTCGTAATGGCGGGCGCTGATGGCGGGCCCGAGCCAGGCCAGGAGTTGATGTCGTGGCGAATGGAACCGCTTCAACCCCTGTTCGATGATGCCGGCGGCCAGCCCCCGCCAGCCGCAATGCAGCGCCGCAATCTCATTACCTTCTTCACTGCACAATAAAAGCGGGAGGCAGTCCGCGGTCAGTACCGCGCAGACGACGCTTGGCTTATCAGCATAGGCGCCATCGGCGTCGCGATCTTGATCCTTCCACGCGTCGATCACCGTTGTGCCATGATGCTGGTTGAGCCAGATCGGTTCATGCGCAAGTCGCAGCGACGCATGCAGCTTGAGGCGATTGCGAAGCACATTATCGATGCAGTCGCCCACATGCGCCGCCAGATTGAAGCCGGCATAGGGCACCACGCTGTAGCCGCCCGCGCGCAGCGTGGTCAGCGCGCGCACTGATGACACCGCCGGCCAGTTGGCCGTAATGCAGATGGACGGTGACAAAGCCGTGTTCATGCGGTTCATTTTATTTCGATGGGTGAGCGCGGAGTGACCGCAGCAACTCTCGCATGTCAGGGGGTGGCGGGGACTCCCACACCATGTGCCGGTCGTTCGCCGGGTGTCGCAGGGCCAGACGTACGGCGTGCAACGCCTGGCGTTTGAAACCACACAATGCGTCGATGAGATCGGCGTTCGCGCCCTTGGGGAAGCGCGGGCGGCCACCGTAGGTGGGATCGCCGACCAGAGGATGGCCGATGTGCGCCAGGTGCACGCGAATTTGATGGGTGCGTCCGGTCTCGAGTTTCAGGCGCAGGTGAGTGTGGGCGGCAAAGCGACGCAGCACGCGGTAATGCGTCACCGCCTCCCGGCCGCCGCTGACGACGGCCATGTGCGTGCGGCGCCGGCGATGCCGGCCGAGCGGTTGATCAATGGTGCCGCCCGCAGTGAGCACGCCCTGCACGACGGCCTCGTACTCGCGGGTGACCCGTCGCTTTTGCAATTGCCCGACCAGACTGGTGTGCGCGCGCGGCGAGCGCGCCACCACCAGCAGGCCGGAGGTATCCTTGTCCAGCCGGTGGACAATGCCGGCGCGGGGCAATTGCTTGAGTTCGGGGGCATGGTGGAGCAGGGCATTGGCCAGCGTGCCCGAGGGATTGCCGGCGCCCGGATGGACCACCAGTCCCGCGGGTTTGTCGATGACGATGATATCCTCGTCCTCGTAGACGATGGGCAGTGTGAATGCCTGCGCGTCCCAATCAGACTTCACCCGTGGTTCGACGCGCAAATGGACGCGGTCGCCGGCGCGTACGCGATCGCGCGGACGTGCCGGCGCGCCGTTCAACGATACGGCGCCGGCCTCGACGTGTTCCTTGAGCATCGTGCGTGAGAATTCGGGAAACATCAGCGCCAGAGCCTTGTCCAACCGCATACCCCCCAGCGCCGGGGGAATTCGCGTGGGCGGGGTGTTTGAATGCGTTGCCGTGGACTTGGGGCTCGCCATACAATGCGAGATGTTTATTGACGGAGTCTTAAAGTGCAAGTGCCACTGAAAATTCTCTCGCCGTTCGCCTTGCTGTTCGCCGTCCTGTTGCTGACGGCCTGCTCCATGTTTGGCGGCGAGAAAAAGGACGAGACGGAGGGCTGGAGCGAAGACCGGCTGTACAACGAGGCCAAGGGTCTGCTCGATTCCGGACAATACAAATCGGCGGCTGAGGATTACGAGAAATTGCAGACGCGTTATCCCTTCGGCCCGCACTCGCAGCAGGCCCAACTGGACATGGCCTATGCCTACTTCAAGGAGGATGAGTACGCTTCCGCCGTGGCGGCCTGCGATCGGTTCCTCAAACTATATCCCGGCAGCCCGGCGGTCGATTATGCCCATTATCTCAAAGGCCTGGCCAACTACAACCAGAACAAGGGGCTGCTCGAGCGTTTCCTGCCAACCGACACCGCCCAGCGGGATCAAGGCGCGGCGGTGGATTCCTTCAACGATTTCTCCGAATTACTGAAGAAATACCCGGACAGCAAATATTCCGAGGACGCACGCCAGCGCATGGTACACCTGCGCGACCTGCTGGCAAGACAGGAGGTCAACATCGCCAACTACTACATGCGCCGCGGAGCATACGTCGCCGCTGCCAACCGGGCCCGCTACGTGGTGGAGAATTACCAGCAGACCACCTCCATGCCGGAAGCATTGACCATCATGGCCAAGGCCTACAAGGTGTTGCAGATGGATGATCTCTCCAACGATGCCCTGCGGGTGCTGGAATTGAACTTCCCCAATCATCCGGGCATCGAGGAAGTGCGCAACACTGTCGTCAGATAGCCGGCTGCCTAAAATCATTACGGAACCCGCCGCTTCCTTATAACGTTTTTTTGCAGCCTGGCGCTTCGCCTTCTTTGGGAAATTGCCGGGTGATCTCGCTGTAGGCGGAGGTGATGGGATAGCGGCGGTCGCGCCCGAAGGCGCGGCGCGAAATGCGCACGCCGGGCGCCGCCTGGCGGCGCTTGTATTCGTTGCGATCCACCATGCGGGTCACTTTTCTCACCATCTCGGCGTCGAAGCCGGCGGCGATGATTTGTTCCGGTGTTTCATCGTTTTCGATATAGCGCTCGAGGATGGGATCGAGCACGGCATACGGTGGCAGGCTGTCTTCGTCCTTTTGATTGGCGCGCAATTCCGCCGTCGGCGGCCGCTCGAAGACGCGCCGGGGAATGACCGCACCCAGGCCGTTGCGATAGGCGGCCAGCTTGTACACCAGTGTTTTCGGCACGTCCTTGAGCGGCGCAAAACCGCCGGCCATGTCGCCGTAGAGGGTGGCGTAACCCACCGCCATCTCGCTCTTGTTTCCGGTGGTGAGTACGAGCCTGCCGGTCTTGTTGGACAGCGCCATCAGCAGCACGCCCCGGCAGCGGGCCTGGATGTTTTCCTCCGTCGCATCCGCCGGCATGGCGGCGAAGACCGGCGCCAGTGTCTCGGTGAAGGCGGTGAATGCCTGCTCGATGGACAGGAGATGGTATTTGATCTTCAGCGCCTCGGCTTCGGCGCGTGCGTCTTCGTTGCTCATGGCGGCCGTGTAACGCGATGGCATCATCACGGCCTCGACCTGATCCGCGCCCAGGGCGTCCACGGCGATGGCCAGTGTCAGCGCCGAATCGATGCCGCCCGACAATCCCAGCACCGCGCCCTTGAAGCCGTTTTTGCGCGCATAATCGCGCACACCCAATATCAGCGCCTGATAAATGCTCTCCTCCGGTTCAAGGTGCGGGTGCCGCTCGCCACGCAGATCGATTTTGCCGCCGTTGGCTGAAAGTTCCACAACGTGCAGGCACTCGCGAAAGTCCGGCGCCCGGCTCACGACCGTGCCCACCGCATCAACCACTGTGGAGGCGCCATCGAAGACCAGTTCATCCTGGCCGCCGATCAAATTGAGATATACCACCGGCATGCCGCCCTCGCGTGCCGCGTCGCGGAGGATGGCCTCGCGGGTGTGCGCCTTGCCGATATGGTAGGGCGAGGCATTGATGTTCAGCATCAGGCGGGCGCCAGCGGCGCGCGCCTGCGCCACGGTGCCCGGCCGCCAGATGTCCTCGCAGATGCTGAGCGCGCAGGGCAGCCCCTTGAAATCGAACACCGCTGCATTGCGACCGGGACTGAAATAACGCTTTTCATCGAACACGCTGTAATTGGGCAGATGCTGCTTGCGGTAGCGCGCGAGCACCCGTCCGTCGCGCAACGCGGTGCAGCCGTTGTAGATGTCCGCGCCATCTTTTTCCGGATAGCCGACGACCAGTGTGATGCCCTTGACCTCGCGCTGAATGAGCGCCATGGCTGCCGCCACCTGCTGATGCAGGCCCGGGCGCAGCAACAGGTCCTCCGGAGGATAGCTGGTCAGCGCGAGTTCGGGGAACAGGACGAGATCCGCCTTCAGTTCATCGCGCGCGATTCTGGCGCTGTCCATGACGCGGCGTGTATTGCCGCTGATGTCACCGACAACCAGGTTCAACTGGGCGAGTACGATGCGTAGCAATCCGGCGGTCATGATGTTATTTTACAAGATAGCCGCCGCCGCGCGGGGGAGAAATACAGTCAAGCCAATGCGCGGTCATGATGGCCGGAGGGAATGGCTGTTTCCCGGCGTATTCGTCAATTTACCCCCATGCCCCCCAATCGCTTGATGACAGATATTTTCCGGGCGTTGATTGCTGGCGCATGCCTGGCGTCATTCATGGCGTCGGTAACGGCCCTGCAGGCGCGAGAGTTGTCGATGGAGGTGAAAAAAAAGATGGAGCCCGGCGTGGAGGCCGGACCGCAAACCCGCGGAAAGCGAAGACTGAAATCCGTGGTCGTCTCCAGCAGCGGTGCCGACGTCGAAATGGTGGATATCCCGGGTGGCAGTTTCCAGATGGGATGTTCGCCCGGCGACAACGATTGCAGAAGCAATGAACGACCGCGGCACATGGTCGCGATCAAACCGTTCAGGATGAGCAAATATCCGGTCACTTTCTCGCAATGGGATGCGTGCGTGATATCCCGCGGCTGCGGCCTCTATACACCGTCCGACGCCGGATGGGGCCGTGATAATCGTCCGGTGATCAACGTGTCGTGGGATGACGCGCAACTGTTCATTGATTGGATGAATCGCGAGACCGGCAGACATTACCGGCTGCCGTCGGAGGCCGAGTGGGAGTACGCCGCGCGCGGCGGCGCGACCACCCGTTATTACTGGGGCAACGGCATCGGTTCGAACCGCGCCAACTGCGATCACTGCGGCAGCCGATGGGATAACAAGCGGACAGCGCCCGTTGATAGTTTCAGGCCCAATGCCTTTGGCCTGTTCGGCATGCTGGGCAATATCAAGCAGTGGACCGAGGACTGCTGGAACGACAATTACAAGGATGCGTCAGGCGATGGCTCGGCGCGCGCATCGGGAGATTGTGGAAGGCGCGTGGCGCGCAGCGGCCCCTGGAGTCTGCCGCCGGACTATCTGCGGGTTTCTTTCCGCAGTGGAGTGCTTACCGTCTTCCGCACGTTTACTTTGGGATTCCGCCTCGCCGAGGATCGATGATACTCCATACACGGGAATGGCGTGTCCGCATTACAGTTAATGAAGGCGTTCAGCGTTTCAGGCGCTTCGTGATGGTGGCGCCGAGTTCGGCGGGGGAGCGGACGGTGGCGACGCCGGACTTTTCCAATGCTGCGTACTTGCCGGCGGCGGTGCCCTTCCCGCCGGAGATGATGGCGCCGGCATGACCCATGCGCTTGCCGGGCGGCGCAGTGACGCCGGCGATGTAGGCCACCACCGGCTTGCGCACATGGGCGGCGATGAACGCCGCCGCCTCTTCCTCGGCGCTGCCGCCGATCTCGCCCACCATGATGATGCCCTCCGTCTGCGGGTCATTTTCAAACAGGGCCAGGCAGTCGACGAAGTTTGTACCGTTGATGGGATCGCCACCGATGCCCACACAGGTGCTTTGACCGAGCCCGGCCTTGCTGGTCTGGGCAACCGCTTCGTAGGTCAACGTGCCGGAGCGGGAGACGATGCCGATGCAACCCGGTTTGTGGATGTGCCCCGGCATGATGCCCATCTTGCAGGCGCCGGGCGTGATCACGCCGGGACAGTTGGGGCCGACCAGCCGCGATTCCGGATAACGCGCGAGCGCGGTCCAGACCCTGACCATGTCGAGCACGGGGATGCCCTCGGTGATGCAGGCGATGACGCCGATGCCGGCGTCGGCGGCCTCGATGATCGCCTCTGCGGCATAGGCCGGGGGCACGAAGATCATGCTGCCGTTGGCGCCGGTCGCCGCAACCGCGTCGTGCACGGTGTTGAACACCGGACGATCCAGATGTCGACTGCCGCCGCGGCCGGGCGTGACGCCCCCGACCAGATTGGTGCCGTACTCGATGGCCTGCTGGGAATGAAACGTGCCCTGCTGGCCGGTGAAGCCCTGGCACAGCACGCGCGTGTTCTTGTCAATCAGGATGCTCATGGGCGGGTTTCCTTGGCCGCAGCGACCACCTTGCGCGCCGCGTCATCCAGATCGGTGGCGGTGATGATGGCATAACCGCTTTTGGCCAGCAGGTCATAACCCGCCTCGACATTGGTACCCTCCAGCCGCGCCACCACCGGTACCTTCACGCCGACCTCCTTGATGGCGCACAGGATACCCTCGGCGATTAGATCACAGCGCACGATGCCGCCGAATATATTGACCAGGATGGCGCGCACCTTGTCGTCACCGACGATGAGCTTGAAGGCCTCGGCCACCTTCTCCGGAGTCGTGCCGCCGCCGACGTCGAGAAAGTTGGCCGGCGCGCCGCCGTACAACTGAATGATGTCCATGGTCGCCATTGCCAGACCCGCGCCGTTGACCATGCAGGCGATATTACCGCTCAAGGTGATGTAGTTGAGATCGAAACGGCGGGCATGATTTTCCTTGGGGTCTTCCTGGCTTTGATCGCGCCATTGCTCCAGCACTGGCTGGCGGTAGAGGGCGTTGTCATCGATGTTGATCTTGCCGTCCAACGCCTGCAGGTCGCCCTCCTTGGTCACCACCAACGGATTAATCTCGACCAGGCTGGCATCTTTTTGCAGGAATAGTTTGTAGAGCGCGTGCAACAAGGCCGTCAATTGTTTGCCCTGCTTGTCATCAAGGCCGAGCGCCGCCGCCACGCGCCGGCATTGGTATCCCGCCAGTCCGATGGTGGGGTCGATGGAAAGCGAGAATATTTTTCCGGGGCTTTTGGCGGCGACCTCCTCGATGTCCATGCCACCGGCGGGCGAAGCCACGACGGCGACGCGCTTGGCGGCGCGATCGACCAGCATGGCGAGATACAATTCGCGGGCAATCTCGGTGGTGGCCTCGATGAGCACACAGTGCACCGGCTGCCCCTTGGGCCCGGATTGCTTGGTGACGAGGCGCGTACCGATGAGATTATGGACGATGGATTCCAGTTGCTCGCGGCTGCCGGCGATGCGAACGCCGCCCGCCTTGCCGCGGCCGCCGGCGTGCACCTGGGCCTTGACGACCCAGCCGTGGCCCTTGACCGCGGAGGCCACGGTGAGCGCCTCGTGGATGCTGTACGCCGGCCGTCCGGCGGGGACGGGTATGCCGTAATCCGCGAACAACTGCTTGGCTTGGTATTCGTGCAGGTGCATTCTGGCTCCCCGACCGCCGCGATTTTTATTTCCCAGCGTAAACCAGCACTGGCGTTAACGCCAGACTGCGGCCCATAATCATCATAGCTGGTTTGGAGCAATTTGCCCTCATGGTGCGTTTATATCTGCTTTTTTTGATGGTCGCCCTGCTTTATGCCGTGTTGCGGCTGGTCCTCCCCGCGCGGCGTCCACCTGCGGCGGCGCCTCCGTCCACGGCGGCCACGTCAAAATTGGTCAGTTGCGCCCATTGCGGGTTGCGCGTTCCGGAAGGGGAGGCGGTGCAACGCGGGGGGCAATATTATTGCGATCCATCGCATGCGCCGGACGGCCGCGGAGAATCATCGGCATGACCGTGGCCACTGTTTTTGGGAACAGGGCGGCGATCAACTGGCGGGCGCTGCGGTTTTTTAATTTCTACCGCCTGATCATCTCGGGTCTGTTCGTGGTTCTGGTGCTGACCAAAAATCTGCCCCCGCCCCTGGGCGCGGACAACCTTCATGTATTTCGACTGCTGGCCTATGCGTATTTGCTGACGGCCATCGCCCTGCAGGTGCTTTTGGAGCGGCGGCTGGTGACCGAGGCGTTGCAGGTTCTGGCCGAAGTGCTGGCTGATGTGCTCTTTATCACCGGCATGATGTACGCCAGCGGTGGCGTCGCCAGCGGCTTTGGCATGCTGCTGGTTACCACCATAGCCGGCGGCAGCCTGCTATCACCCGGACGCATGGCTTTTTTTTATGCCGCCTGCGCCGCGCTGGCCGTTCTGGGCGAGGAAATCTATGCCTATACGGTGGATCTTCGGGATATCAATTACACGCAGGCCGGCTTTCTGGGCGGCAGTTATTTTGTCACCGCGCTCATGGCCTACCTGCTGGCGCGCCGCATACGAGAGAGCGAGGCGCTGGCCGAGCAGCGCGGGCAGGACCTCGCCAACCTGGCGCGTTTGAACGAACACATCGTTCAACGCATGCAATCCGGGGTGCTGGTGCTGGACGTCAATGGTGGGGTACGGTTGAGCAACGACGCCGCCCGCCGGCTTCTCGGCCTGGAAAAGCATCCCGGCGATTGGACATTGAACGAATTGCCGTTCGAGTTGGTCTCGCGTTACCGACACTGGTGCGCCAATGGTGCAGTTGATGTCACGCCCTTGCGGGTGGAGACGAGCGGCATGGAGGTGATGTCCTCTTTTCTGGCCCTGGAGCAGGGCGGCGCGCTGGTATTTCTCGAGGATGCCGCGATGACGCGGCAGCGGGCGCAACAATTGAAGCTGGCCTCGCTGGGCCGGCTTACCGCAAGCATCGCGCATGAGATCCGCAATCCGCTGGGCGCGATCAGCCATGCCGCCCAGCTGTTGTCCGAACCGGAGGCCGCCGATGCGGAAAACCGTCAGCTGACCCGGATTATTCATGAACATTCACAGCGTGTGAACACCATCATTGAAAATGTGATGAGTCTGAGTCGTCGCGATACCACCGCGCCGGAACGGCTGCTGCTGCGCGACTGGCTGGATAAGTTTGTCACCGAACTCAACCTGCGTTACCAGCTGCCCAATGGCGCCGTTGCCGTCTCGCTCATTCCAGGCGACATGGTCGTGCGCGTGGACCCGAGCCAGTTGCATCAGATATTGTGGAATCTTTGCGAGAACGCGCTGCGCTACAGTCACGAACGGCTGCCACGTTTGGAACTGCGCGGCCATCTGCACCCGCAGACCCGCCGTCCCTGCCTGGATGTCATCGATTACGGGCCGGGCGTACCTACTGCGGCGCGGGATCACATCTTCGAGCCATTTTTCACCACCGAACATACCGGCACGGGCCTTGGATTGTACCTGGCCGCCGAATTGTGCGAGGCCAATCAGGCGGGGCTCACCTTGCACGCGAACGGCCCACAGGGCTGCTGTTTCCGCATACAATTTGCCCCGGTAGATCGACTTCGGCAGCTGGCATGATTGACCGTAGCCCATGACACAAGCCCTGACCCTGGTGGTGGATGATGAACCGGCGATATGTGATTTGCTGGCGATTACGCTGCGCCGCATGGGGGTGGAAAGCGAAACGGTGGCGACGCTGGCAGATGCGCGCGAGCGATTGAATCACCGCGCCTATGATTTATGCCTTACCGACATGCGGCTTCCGGATGGCGACGGCCTGCAATTGGTGGCCCACATCCAGAACCGTTTTCCCAACACGCCGGTCGCCGTCATCACTGCCCACGGCAACATGGAATCCGCCATCCAGGCGCTGAAATCGGGTGCCTTTGATTTCGTCACAAAACCGGTTGATCTTGCCGTGCTCAAGCGCTTGGTCAGCACGGCGATCAAACTGTCCGAGCAAAGACAGGAAGGGCAGCGCGGTTCACAACTCATCGGCGAATCGACCGGCATGCGTGAACTGCGCGAACGGATTACCAAGCTGGCGCGTAGCCAGGCACCGATTTACATTAGTGGCGAATCAGGCACCGGCAAGGAACTGGTGGCGCGCATGATCCACGAACAGGGCGCGCGGAGCGCCCAATCTTTTGTCCCGGTCAACTGCGGCGCCATTCCGCCGGATCTGATGGAGAGCGAATTCTTCGGCCACAAAAAGGGCAGTTTTACCGGCGCAGTGGCGGACAAGCCGGGCTTATTTCAAGCGGCGCACGGCGGCACATTGTTTTTAGACGAGGTGGCTGATTTGCCGCTACCCATGCAAGTCAAGTTGCTGCGCGCCATACAGGAAAAGTCCGTGCGGCCGGTGGGCGCGCAGAGCGAAGTTGCAGTTGATACCCGCATCCTGAGCGCGACGCACAAGGACCTGGGGGCGTTGGTGCGCAGTGGCGGTTTCCGGCAGGATTTGTATTACCGGATCAATGTCATTGAACTGCACGTGCCGCCATTGCGCGAACGTTGCGAGGACATCCCATTGCTGGTGGACTTCATTCTGGGCCGTCTGGCGCAGTCCGCTGGCATAGCCAAACCGGAGATGGCCGCCGGGGCGCTGGCGACTCTGCAGGCCTATCCCTTTCCGGGCAATGTCCGCGAATTGGAAAACATCCTGGAGCGCGCGCTGACCTT
Source organism: Gammaproteobacteria bacterium (assembly GCA_035501935.1). Classification (NCBI taxonomy): domain Bacteria; kingdom Pseudomonadati; phylum Pseudomonadota; class Gammaproteobacteria; species Gammaproteobacteria bacterium. Next base: position 47,357 of record DATJVC010000007.1, read on the forward strand.
GTGCGAGGGAAATGTCATCCGTGCGCAGGATATACATCTGCCGAAGACGACTGCCGAGGGCGTCAAGGAGCAACCCTTCGATTCCTATCTCGATGATGTGCAGAAAAAACACCTGCTGGAGGCATTGGAAGCGACTCACTGGAACAAAACGGCCGCCGCCCGGCGGCTGGGCATCAGTTATGGCGCTCTGCGATATCGCTTGCAGCGACTGGGTCTCGAGCAATAAAGATCTGCTGATTTTCAGCAAATACTGCTGCCAATCAACCGGTCGCACAGCATTATGAGTGGTGGGGTCTGGAGGTGCCGATGTGAAAAAAGACACTGGATTGTGACGTGGTGGGCATTTGATCTGTTTTGACCCGTGAAAAACATCACATTATAGTATGGAAGACAGGGATGGTACGTATAATGCCTAATTAAAGCCATCCAAGTTCATCTTGAATGCCGATTTTTGTATATTCCACCTGCGAGGATGAGTTCTTTTAGGGTGGGTGCAAAAGGCACATGAGGGACTAAGGATAAATTAACCGGTTAAGTCAACAGGAGAAACATCATGAAGAAATTGCAACAGGGCTTTACGCTGATCGAGTTGATGATCGTGGTCGCGATCATCGGCATTCTGGCGGCGGTGGCGATTCCCGCGTATCAGGATTACACCATCCGCGCGCGCGTCACGGAGGGCATCGGCATGGCGGCCGCTGCGAAGACGGCGGTGTCTGAATACCGCTTGAGCAGGACCGCGTTCCCCGCTGATAACAGCGCGGCAGGCGTCGCCAATACCATCTCGTCTAAGTTTGTGACCGGTCTGACCGTGACCAGCGGTGTCATTACGGTTACCTATGCCACTTTGGGTAACACCAACGCCGATGGCAAGACGATTACTTTCGCTCCCACCTTGTCAAATTCAACCGTACAGTGGATTTGCACAGGCGGCAATATGCCTGGAAAGTACCGGCCGGCGAATTGCCGTCCGTAATCGGGTAGTTTAATTTGTGAAAAACCCCGGCTTGATGCCGGGGTTTTTTTTGGTATGACCGACATGTCCCGACGTCGATCCCTGCTGATAGCGGCAGCATTTTATGTGCTGTTGGTTGTCGTATGGTTGGCTTACAGATCGGGGTTGGAAGGCGGACTCATCTTTGATGATTTGGTCAATCTGGCGCCGCTGACTGATCTCGACAGCGGCAAATTAACCTGGCTTGAAGTGGCCACACAGAATTTTTCAGGCCCGCTCGGCAGGCCACTGGCCATGTTGACGCTCGCATTTAACGTGCTGACCTCCGGGCCCGATATATGGACCTATAAACTCACGAATCTGGCCATACACCTTCTTTGCGGGTGCCTCATTTTCTGGCTTAGCGGGCGCTTGTTCCGTAATGTCCAGGAACTGGCCGCCTACCGCTGGTCTTGGGCGCTCTGGGTTGCCGGCTTGTGGCTGTGCTCACCTTTGTTCGTGAGTACCGTGCTTTATATCGTGCAACGGATGGCGCAACTGGCCGCTTTGTTCACCTTTGCTGGATTGCTGCTCTATGTCATGGGTCGCCAGAATATCGACGGTAGATTTTACCGTGGCGCGGCTTTGATTTTCTCCGCCTTTATCATTTGTTGGCCGGCCGCGACATTCAGCAAGGAGACTGGCGCACTGTTCCCGGCACTTGCGTGGATCGTGGAGCTTTTCGTATTCCGCTTCCAGGGATCGCAGCGCGTGCGCCGATTGTTGTGGATATTGTACCTTGTCACACTGGGCCTGCCGGCGGCAGGAGTGCTTGTCGCTGTTCTATCGCGGCCCGACTTGGTGCTGGCGGGATATCAATTCCGGGATTTTACTGTTGCTGAACGCATCTACACCGAGGCGCGCATACTGTTCGATTATCTGCACCAACTGCTTCTGCCGCAGGGGAGCGCGATGGGGCTGTACCATGATGATTTCCCCCGTTCAACGGGTTTGTTGTCGCCTCCAATCACGCTAGTGGCATTGATGTCATGGGTTGGATTTCTACTGGCGGGATGGCTCGGTCGCAATACACGCGCGCGATTATTTGGTTTTGCCGTGTTTTTTTTCCTGGGGGCGCAATTGCTGGAATCCACGGTATATCCGCTGGAACTTTATTTTGAACATCGCAATTACGTGGCGGGATACGGCATATACGTGGGGTTGGCCGCCCTCGCCGCAACGGTTTTTCAATTCAAGCATGACGCCCCGGCTGTCTTGAAAGTATTTTTGGCCACGGTACCGCTCATGTTTGCGCTGGCTACGAGTCAGCGCGTACTGGCGTGGCAATCCCCCGCCCAGACCCTGCTGATTACAGAAGCGCATCATTCCCATTCGCCACGGGTCAACATGGATCTTGCATTATGGTTTGCGGGTGTTGGTGATATTGCCAACGCAGAGGAACGCCTTCGGCGTGTCGAAGAGCTTAAGCCGAACAATTCTGGAGTGGCGCTCGTGCGACTGCTGGCGCATTGTTCCACTCACTGGCCGGTGCCCGCCGAGGACTATGCAAAACTCCAGACCATCGTAGACATGGCGCCTGACGGCGTTACCGCCACATCCCTGCAGTGGCTGGCGAAGAAACTGCGCTCAAATCAATGCGACGAAGTGGATCGGAAACATCTCACCGACGCAGCTACCCGTTGGTGGTTGCACACCCGGAAGCTCCCCAATGAAAATATCCTGTGGAATCTGCATCTCGCCATGGCTGACCTGTATCGGCAGGAACATCGTTATTATGCGGCCTTGGCCCATCTCTATGCCGCCCTCGAGATCTACCCGGATGTGCTCGATCCGGAGCTAATCGCGGCCGATATTTCGATTGAGCTGGGTGACTTGAGGCGGACCCAGGGGATAGTCAACGACCTCAAAAGGCGGGACAAACATCGAAAGCGATACCAGACTTTCCTCATCACCGCTTTCCAGTACTATTTGGATTCTAAACTGCGGCCTCCTTCCCCACGCGCACCAAAATGACAGCCAAGCCGGCCCGCAATATCCGGGAGAAGATTCACTCGTGGCGAAAGGGTGAAACATGGTTGTTCGGTACAGGCTGTTTCGCGCTCCTGGCCCTGTGTGTGCGGCTGTACTGGCCTGGAATGAGCGGCCCATTAATCTTCGATGACTATCCACAGATTTCCCCGTTGCTTGGTCTGGATTCGAGCCCACAATTCGACTGGCGCGGCTATGTACTAAGCAACAGCGGCCTGCTGGGTCGCCCGGTCGCCATGGCCAGTTTTCTGATGAATGCGCTGAGCAGCGGGCCGGATATCTTTGCGTGGAAATACTCCAATGTCATGCTTCATGTACTGATCGGCATGATATTGATTTGGCTGTCCGCATGCCTGCTATCGACGCGACGGGAGGCCGCCGGCACCTCGCGGGACTGGCTGCCGGCGCTGGCTGTCGGTGGGTTCTGGTTGTTGCATCCTCTGCACGTCAGTACGGTTCTATACGTCGTTCAACGCATGGCACAGCTTTCGGCCCTGTTCTGCTTCGCCGGCATGTTGTGTTACTGGCAGGGACGGCAGCTGCAGATAGAGAATCGTAAGGGCGGCCATCTGATGGTGATGCTCACCTATCTTGTATTCATGCCGCTTGCCGCATTCAGCAAAGAGAATGGCGCGTTGTTGCCCGTTTACACCCTGCTCATGGAAGTCTATTTTCTGAAGTTCAAGGGTGATCGCCCGACACGACGCACGGTCACCGGCTCGTTCATCCTGTTTCTTCTGGTTCCAGGTTTCGTGGGCATGTTTGTATTGTTGTCCGAATACCACTATTCGCTGAAAGCGGCGTATGCGCTCCGGGACTTCAACCTCCCGCAACGGTTGCTGACCGAACAGCGGATATTGTTGCTGTATATGTCGCAAATACTGGCTCCAGCGCTGGCAAAATACGGGTTGTTTCACGACGATATTCCAATTTCGACGGATTGGCTGACACCGCCGTCGACACTGGTCGCGGGGATGGTTCTGCTGTTGCTGGCATGGATTGCATGGAAAATCCGGGACCGAAGGCCTGTCGTTGGGTTCGGCATTGCGTTTTTTTTCGCCGGGCACTTGATGGAATCGACGGTTTTGCCCCTGGAACTGGTCTTCGAGCATCGCAATTATCTGCCCTCCTATGGCCTTTTGCTGGCAGCTTGTGATCTGATACGGGCACTGAACTGGCCGGTGGCCGTCAATACAACCTTGGCACTCGTCGTCGGTGCGTTGTTAAGTCTTGTTCTGGGACTGCATGTCGATAAATGGTCCAGTTACCCGGCGATGCTGGCGTATTTCACCCAGACCCATCCCCAGTCACCGCGCGTACGCGCCAGCGTGGCGGAATATCTCACGGGGCAGCGTCGTTATCAGGATGCGCTGCGACTGCTTGAGGGCGAACAGATACAGGGTGCGTTGTTTCAAAGGCTTTACATACGTTGCCGCAGCGATCACCGTCTGCCGGAAGGGGCGCTGGAACAGGCGACGAACTCACTCAGCCATGCTTTGGACAACTATGCCATGAGCGGTCTGATCGAAGTGGGCCGTCAAGGTCTGGATGATGGTTGTCAGTTCGATCATGACGGTTTCCTCGAACTCATGAAGCGGGCCGACAAACTGGGCGTGCCCGCCGGCGCCACTCGTTATAAGCTTCTTATCTATCAGGCACACTATCAGTGGAGTCTTCGCAGGTTTGAAGATGCCATGGCAACTCTGCTTGGAGCATATAATATTCTTCCGGATGATCCCGTGCCTCTATTCCTGATGACTGAATGGCTGATCAGCTTGAAACGAGTCAAAGAAGCGCACATGTATTACGATAAGGCCGTGCGCGTGTCGAAGGCTTCGCACAAGGACTACAGCGCATTCGTTAAAAATGTCGGTCTCATGTTCGACGCGCCGGAGAAGGCGGCACACTGGCAACAGGGCGATTTGTCTTGATAAACGATGGCTCACAAATCAAAACCAGTCGCTGGATTGTGGCAGTGATCGCGATGGGAGTGACACTCTTCCGATCGTCCGCATCGCACGTGGCGGTGCTTCTGGCCGCTTGCTAGGTTGAGCGCATTTATGAGACCACCATCATCATCCACGGACGTGTCCATGGCGGGAATCAGCATCGTACTGCCCGCCCACAATGAGGCGTCGGCCATGGCGACCCTGATCCCATCGTTACGGACGCTGTATCCGGAGGCGGAACTCATTGTCATCGACGACGGGTCCGATGACGGTACCGGTGGAACTGCGCAGAAATCAGGCGCCAGGGTGATTTTGCATCCCTACGGGATGGGCAACGGAGCGGCGATCAAGTCTGGCGCCCGCGCCGCGAGCCGGCAAGTCATGGTATTCATGGACGCAGATGGCCAACACGCCCCGGCCGATATCGAACGCCTGATCGGCAAATTGAACGAAGGCTATGACATGGTGGTTGGCGCGCGGGGTGGGGCCTCGCAGGCCAGTATGGGACGCTGGCTGGCGAATGCCTTCTACAATCGCTTCGCAAGCTGGATGGTGGGGCACCATGTCGCGGATCTGACTTCCGGTTTTCGTGCCGCCCGTGCAGATAAGTTTCGCGAGTTCCTGCATCTGCTCCCCAACGGCTTTTCTTATCCGGCCACGTCGACCATGGCATTTTTCCGTTCCGGATACACGGTGGGCTATGTTCCCATTGTTGCGGGGAAACGCGTGGGCAAGAGCCACATCAGGCCATTGCGGGATGGCATCCGCTTTCTGCTGATCATGTTCCGTATCTGCACCCTGTACGCGCCGTTGAAACTGTTCCTGCCCATCAGCGCTTCAGTGTTTGTCACCGGCCTCGGATATTACCTCTACACCTATTTCACCAGCGGGCGGTTTACCAACATGAGCGCATTGTTGTTCATCTCCTCACTGCTGATCTTTCTCATCGGCCTCGTGTCCGAACAAATCACCATGCTGTTGTATCAGAAAAGTAATCAGCGATGAGAGTGCTGATCGACGTCAACCATCCCGCCCACGTCCACTTTTTCCGTCATCCCCTGCGGACGCTGCGAGAGCGCGGACATGACGTGCTGGTGACCAGCCGCGACAAGGAAATGGCGCTGGATCTGCTGCGTGATCTCGGTATACGAAATATCACCCTGTCTTCCCAAGGCGGTGGAGGTCTGCTGATGCTCGCGCGCGAACTGGTGATCCGGGACGTACGGCTGTACCGCGTCGTCAAAGAATTCCACCCCGAAGTCATGGCGGCGATCGGAGGCACCTTTATCGCCCACGTGGGCGCATTGACGCACGTGCCATCGCTGGTGTTCTACGACACTGAAAACGCCACACTGCAGAATGCGATTACCTATCCGCTGGCCTCCTGCGTGTTTGCGCCGCGGTGCTATGAGGCTTGGTTGCCGGAACGGAGGCATGTACGTTACGACGGCTATCATGAGCTGTCTTATCTGCACCCCCGTTATTTTTCACCGGACCGGCGCATCGCCGAAGAAAACGGTCTGGCCGGGAACGGCAACACGTTTTTTCTGCGTCTGGTGTCATGGCGGGCAAATCACGATATCGCCGAACAAGGCTGGACGACGGAATTGCTGCGTCGTGTGATCCGAAAATTATCAGCGCTGGGCCGTGTGTTGATCTCATCAGAGGCGGCATTGCCCCCCGATTTGCAGGAATTCCGTTATGCCGGCAGCCCGGCGCAGGTGCATCACGTTCTGGCATTCTGCCGCGCTTTTGTGGGAGAGAGCGCGACCATGGCATCGGAGTGCGCCGTGCTCGGGGTGCCGGCGATCTATGCCGCGCATACGGGCCGCGGCTACACCAACGAACAGGAGCGGCGTTATGGTCTGGTGATCAACGTGCGGTCGTTGGGCTGGTCCGTTCTGGAATCGGCGATGGATCGAATATTGTCACTGCCGCCCGAACAAGGTCAGCATGCCAGAGCCCGGCTGCTGGCCGAGACCATTGACGTGGCGGCCTTCGTTGTCGAATGCCTGGAAACATTTCCGGAACCCCTGCGTCGTTATCAACGTTCGCAGACTGCTTGAAATGTGCGGCATCGCCGGTTGGTTCAGTCCCGCCCCGATCACTTCCGGGGAGGCGCTGCCGCAATTGCAAAACATGATCACCGCCATCGCCCACCGCGGACCGGATGGGCAGGGTTATGTTTGCACAGGTCACGCCGCGTTGGGCCACGCGCGGCTGGCGATCATTGATTTGGAGGGCGGGCAGCAACCCCTCAAGGATCAAACACGCGATGTAACCATTGTGTTCAACGGTGAAATATACAACTACCCGCTGCTGCGGCGGAATTTGCAGGCACGGGGTCATGTCTTTGCCACGCATTCGGATACTGAAGTGATCCTGAAACTTTATTTGCAGGAGGGCGTGCGTGGATTTGACAACCTGCGAGGCATGTATGCCTTCGCATTGTGGGATGGGGAACGGCAACGCGCATTTTTGGCGCGCGACCCGCAGGGAATCAAGCCGCTGTTTTACCGTTTCGACCATGGTCGCTTGAGTTTCGCCTCTGAAGCCAAGGCCATACTGGCCGGCGGACATGCCGGCGCGGAACTGGAGGAAGGAGCCCTGCACTTGCTGATGAATTTTCGCTACCTGCCGGGTACACGGACACTCTTTCGGAGCATCGAACAGCTTCCCCCCGGGGAAATATTGCAATGGGATGCCGCCGGACGGGTACAGCGTTCCGTGATCATACCTCCCGCTGCCGCTCCGTCAGCGGACATCCTCGCAGCGCTGGAAGAATCCGTTACAGTGCATCTGACGGCGGACGTGGAGGTGGCGGCATATCTTTCCGGCGGGATGGATTCCGCAGCCGTGGCAGCGCTGGCTGCGAAAAAAAAACCGGCGTTGCGCACATTCACCTTGCGGGTGGGTGATGACCCGCGCGAAGCGGATCATGCCGCCGAGACGGCGGCATTGCTGGGCATAAAAAACCAGGTGATGGACTGCCACGCGGATATGCATTCTCTGTTGCCGAAACTGATCTGGCATCTGGAGGCGCCCAAGGTGAACGCCGTGCAGGTGGCCCTTCTGGCAGGGCACACCGTTCGGCACGTGAAGGTGGCGCTTTCCGGCCTGGGCGGCGATGAGTTGTTCCTGGGCTACAATCTGCATAGATGGCTGGCACAGGCTCACACCTTGAGCCGGATCTGCCCCGCATTTCTCAGCAGGTCGCTGGGCAATATGGGCGGCGATGTAATCCGTCGCCTCCAAGGAGCGCCCTGGAGCGAAGCGGAGCGCGGGATGGGGATACTGGGCGTGATTCCAGATTGGCCCCGAGCGTATGGTTTGATGCGCAACGTTTGGGATAGCCCGCTCCTGCGACGCCGGATATACGGGCCGCGCCTGCTCGATTCAACCCTGCCCGATGCGTTTGACGTCATCCGTGAACGCTGGCCAGGGCAGCGCGATCCGGTCATGGCAGCTGCGGACTACGAATGGCGTGAAAAAATGGTCAACGACCTCCTGTGGAACGAGGATCGCTGCAGTATGGCGGTGGGGCTGGAGGTGCGGGTACCCTTTGTCGACACTGTGCTGGCCTCCGCAGTCTCGCGTCTTGATCGCCGTGCCTTGATGAAGGGAGGCCGTCCTAAGGCCTGGTTGCGACGCCGCCTGCGTACACTGCTGCCGGCGCAGGTCATGCAGCGGCCCAAGAGCGGTTTTCAGGTCGACGCGCCGCGTTTTTTCCATAAATTTCTTAGAACCATGGCTCACGACATTCTTTCAGAAGAAGCGCTACGCCGTCATGGCCTTTTCAATCCGCGCTTCGTGCGCCAGGTGATGGCGCTGCCGCCGGTGTCGCGTTTCCGCTGGCACTATTTCATGCTTTTTCTCATGCTGGGCATGCATCTGTGGATGGAACGATTCGTGACTGCGAACGAACCGTCCTTGACCGTTTGATGTCAATTTACTCACAGTGCAAATCACGATGGCGAGAGATATGCAGCTGTGTGAAATTCGCCGGCCTGTTATTGCAACACCGGTTCTGAGCTGAAAATTCCGGAACCACACTCATGCCTGTTGTTTCGGTGGATTCGCAACACGAGGCGGTGGAGACAGATGCCGCGTCCGCATTGACCTCCACGCTGGCGTGGAGCCGGGCGCGCGATTACCACGGCCATACCAAGCACGATGCACTGGCCAGCCCGCTGCTTTGGGCATTGTGCAGGTGGGGCAAATGGCCGCGGCTGATCGCCATCCAGGCGGTGATGCGCAGCCCGGTCAACCTCCGATCGCTGCTGCAAGTGCCCAGGACCTGCAATCCCAAGGGACTGGCCCTGTTCGTTCACGCATACCTGGATCGACACGCCGTGAGCGGGACACATTCCGATCTGGATGAAGCGCAGCGGCTGTTGCAACGATTGATGACGATGAGTTCACCGGGTGCCTGGCATGGACTGGCCTGGGGCTATCCCTACCCATGGCAGGATTTGGGGTTCTTCGCACCCACGAACACCCCCAATGCCGTCGTCACGGCATTCGTCTGCGAGGCCTTCCTGCACGCCCATGCGACCACGGGCCGACGGGAATTTCTGGATACCGTGGCGCGGTCGATACCATTTTTTCTTGGGGATCTGCGCGTACTCAAGGACACGCCTGATGAACTCTGCCTATCCTACATGCCGGTGGACATGCGCATGCGGGTGATGGACGTGAGCATATTGATTGGTTCGGTGCTGTCCGGCTACGAGAAGCAGAGCGGTGATGACCGTCACCACGATACGGCCTGTCGGCTGGTGAATTACGTCGTACGCCGGCAGACAAAATATGCCGCCTGGTTTTACACCGATCCGCCGGCGGACTCCCCCATCCGCCATGACAATTACCATACGGGTTTCATCCTCGACGCCGTGTGGCGCCACATGCAGGCTACTGGCGATCGTAGTCACGAGGAGGCGTATCAAAGGGGCCTGCGTTACTATCATGATCATCTGTTCAACGCGGACGGTTCGCCCCGATGGATGAGTGATCGTGATTATCCCCATGATATCCACGGCGCGGCACAAGGTATCATCACCTTTGCCCGCCACATGGAGGCATATCCCGGTACGGCGGAGAGAATCATGGCATGGACGTTAAAGCGCATGTACCATCCGATTGGGCGGTTCTATTATCAGGAAATGCCCCGCTACCGGAAAAAATTCACATTGATGCGCTGGTGCAACGCGTGGATGGCACGGGCATTGGCGCACTATCTGCGCTGCAGGGTTGGGGTATGAAGGCCATAGAGCCATTGCAACCAAAAGCGCGGGCGACATTGACGAGCGAAATCCGCTCGTTCTGGTCCCGCAACGTCAATGCCGAAAGAATCATGGGCAGGGATGTTTCGCCCCATGCGCGCGGCTCGGAAGGCTATTTCCTGGATCTTCAGGAGCAGCGTTACCGTTCACACCGGCACTTGCTGCCATGGATTCGGGCCATGCGGCCGGGCAGGACGGTGCTTGAAATCGGTTGCGGCGTTGGACTGGATAGCCATGTTATGGCACGGCACGGTTTGCAGGTGACCTCGGTGGATTTGACATTCGTCGGGGTGCAGACCGCCAAGCATCGCTTCGAGCGTGAAAACATGGCGGCGGCCTTCGCGGTGACTGATGCCTGCAAGCTCGCCATTGCAAGTGAGATGTTTGACTATGTGTATTCCTTTGGTGTTTTGCATCACGCGGCCGATACCGAGCGCACGATCAAGGAGGTCTATCGCGCGCTCAAAAAAGGCGGTGAGGCACGCATCATGCTGTATCACCGGCGCTCGCTCAACGAACTGGTGCACCGCCTGCTGAGGGTGCCCTTTGAGGACAGGGACGAACTCTGTCCCGTGGTCCGGCGTTTCACAAGGCCGGAAATCCTGAAAATGTTCTCCGATTTCTCGCGTGTGGAGATAAGCGTCGAACATCTTTTTGGCGAGGGCTATGGCCTGCTGTTCCGGCTGACCCCGGGTTGGATCTACGGGTTGCTGTCGCGGTATTTCGGCTGGCACTTGATGATCGTGGCCATAAAATGAAACGAGCGGATATATGACTGCAACCTCAACCGTTACTACACGGTCACCCATGACCTTCGCGCGGCGCCTGCAGCTCTATCTTTCCATGATCCGCTACGGCAACGCCCACAACGAGGATTTCGCGCGCGAGCACGCGGATTTTTTCAAGGCCATGACGGCTTACTGCGGCAACTGGCGGGGCAAACGTGCGCTGGATGTGGGCTGCGGGAAATCCTTCTGGCTGACGCTCCTGTTGCACAGCGCCGGCGCAGAGGCGACCGGCATAGATGCGGAAGTGACCGACCCGCACATCCATTTTCGAAAATATCTGGGTATTGCACGCCGCAACGGTGTGGAGCGCGCCCTGCGCACGTTGTTCTGGGATTACCGTTACGCGCGCCCCTATTACCGGACTTTGGCGCGGCACGTGCCCTTTGCCCTGCAGTTCGTGGGAATCGACGTGCGTCCGATGGACGCCACGGCCCTGGATTTCCCCGACGATACCTTTGATGTGGTGGTGTCACACGAGGTATTCGAACACCTCCCCGATGTCTCCGCCACCCTGAAATCGTTGGCACGGGTACTGAAGCCGGAGGGACGCACTTACATCTACATCCATAATTACACCAGCCTGTCCGGCGGTCATCACATCGCCTGGAAATATCCGGATGTGGAACCATCCAACATTGTCCCCCCCTGGGATCATTTGCGCGCAAACCTCCATGCGGACATTCCTTCCTGGATCAACCGGAAGCGCGAACATGAATACCGTCCGATGTTCGAGAAGTACTTCGACATCCTCGACTGGTTTCCACTGGGCAAGGAGGGGCGGGCGTTGCTCACGCCGGCGCTGCGGAAGGAACTGGTGCAATACAGTGAGGATGAGTTGTTAACGAAGGGTTTTGTAGTCGTGGCGAAGCCAAAAAAGACATCCTGAAGATGAGCGGGATCGGCGGATGAAACAAATACTCGAAAATTTCAAGACCGGCGTCTGCACCGTGGAGGAGGTGCCGGCGCCGATCAATCGTCCAGGCTTCGTGCTGGTGCGCAATCATTACTCGCTGATCAGCAGCGGGACCGAGGGCGGCACCGTCAAACTGGGGCAGATGAGCTTGCTGGGCAAGGCGCGGGCGCGACCCGAACAGGCGCGAAAGGTCATGCAGGTGGCGAAGCAGCAGGGCCTGTTGACGGCTTATCAGGTGGCTATGCGGGCGTTGGAGATGCCGGTTGCGCTGGGGTACAGCAGCGCCGGTGAGGTCATTGAAGCCGGGGAAGGCGTCGATGATCTGCAGCCGGGCGACGTGGTGGCCTGCGGTGGCGCCGGCTTTGCAAATCATGCCGAGGTGGTGAGTGTGCCGCGCAACCTCTGCGCCAAAGTGCCTGCTGAAGTTTCGTTGCACCACGCCGCTTTCACCACGGTCGGCGCGATCGCAATGCAAAGCGTACGCATCGCCCGCGCGCAACTGGGCGAAAATATCGTGATTATCGGCCTGGGGCTGGTGGGTTTGCTGACCAGCCAGATCCTGCGCGCAGCGGGCTGCCGCGTATTCGGCATCGACATCGATCCGGAGCGGACCACCTTCTTCCGCAGGCGGCATTACGGCGAGGCCGCAACGGACGGTGATCCCAACGTGCAGGAATTGGTACGGACCTGGACCCAAGATGCCGGCGCGGATGCCGTGATAATCACGGCGGCCACGGAGGACAACGGTCCGGTGGCCCTGGCTGGCGAACTTCTGCGGAGCAAGGGCCGCTGTGTGGTCGTGGGCCGCACCCCCATGACGGCGCCACGCGAAACCTACCTGTTCAAGGAACTGGAGCTATGCACCTCCATGGCATACGGCCCCGGCACGGGCGATCCCGTCTATGAGGTCGCGGGAATGGACTACCCGATCGGCTACGTGCGCTGGACGGAGAACCGCAACATGACCGCCTTTCTCGGTCTGCTCGCAGATCACCGCCTGTCACTCGATGAACTGATCACGCACGAATACAAGATCGATGATGCCGGCGCCGCCTTCGACCTGATCAGCGGCAGGACGGGCAACCGCTCCACGGCGGTGCTGCTGCGGTATCCATTTCATGAAACCGATGTACGGCGACCTTTGCGACGTATTGCGCTGTCGGCACCGGAAGCGGCGGCGGGCAACCGCGGCGAGACGATGATGACCGCGGCCGTAAGCGTCGGAGTGGTGGGCGCCGGCAGTTTTGCCACCAATGAATTTCTGCCGCTGCTGGCGAAACAGCGCGGATTGCAACTGCGAGGCATTGCCTCGGCGACTGGCGTGCGGGCGCAGGCCCTGGGGAAGCGCCATGGTTTCGCGTTTTGTGCCGCTGACGCCATGGAGGTCATCAATGATTCCGCGACACAGGCGGTGTTTCTGCTCACCCGCCATGACACCCATGCGCCGCTGGCCGAGGCGGCGTTGCGTGCCGGCAAGCACGTGTTTGTGGAAAAGCCGCTGGCATTGAATATCGAGGAACTTGAACGTGTCGAGGCGGCATGGCGCGGCAGCAGCCGACAGCTCATGGTGGGTTTCAACCGCCGTTATGCGTCTCTGGCCTTGCAGATGCGCGGCGGGTTCGCGCACCGCGCGCAACCGATGTCCATTTCCTATTGCGCCAATGTAGGATACCGCCCCCCCGAACACTGGCTGCATGATCCGGCGATGGGCGGCGGCGTCATACTGGGAGAGGCGTGCCACCATATCGATTTTTGCATGTGGCTGGTGGACCGGCCGCTTGCCGGCATCCAGGTGTCGACGCTCGGCGCTGCCGGCGGCCTGATGTCACGGGACAATGTGCACATAGAACTGCGATTTGAGGATGGCTCGCTGGCCCTCGTTCGCTACCTGTCCAATGGCTCCAGGGCCTACACCTCCGAACGTGTGGAAGTCTTCTGTGATAACCGCACCGCTGTCCTCACCGATTTCCGTCTGTTGGAACTGGCGCAGGGAGCGCGCGTGCACCGGCAACGGCGGTGGCTGCGGGCCGACAAAGGCCACGCCATGCAAATCGCCGCCTTTCTCGCCGCTCTCCGCGGTGGTGAACCTGTGGCATCTGACAGCTACCTCGCCTCGTCGCGCGTCACCATCGAAGCGGCACGGCTGGCCACGTCCGGCAGTGGCATGGATTGAAGGACGATATGGAACAGCAGCCGGTCGGCCCCGAGCAATACAACGCGGACTGGATCGCCAGCGCGTGGGGGGCGCGCGGCAACGAGGAACTCTTGCGTGAAGGCCCCATTCATCCGCGGCCGCGGGTGGCGCGTGCCATGGCGCTTTGTCATCTGTCGCCGGGACTGCGATTGCTCGATGTCGCCTGCGGCCGCGGCGAGGTGCCTGCCATTGCCTGCCAGCGGGGCGCTGAGGGCATTGGTCTGGATTACTCCGCGGATTCGATCACCTTTGCCGGCCGCGTACGCCAGGTTCACGGCCGCAGTGGGCGCGGTGCCATGCGGCTGGTGCGCGGCGATGCCACCACGCTGCCGTTTTGCGACGCGAGCTTCGATCGAGTGACCATGCTCGATATCATCGAACACCTGCATGCCCCGCAGCTGGAGGGCATGTTTCGCGAAGTGAGGCGGATACTGAAGCCCGAAGGTTTTGCCGTCATCCATACCCTGCCCAACCGGTGGGTATATGAGTTTGCCTACCCGCTGGCGCGCCGCCTGTATGGGCGCATCCCCGCGGATCCGCGGAGCCTCCATGAGCGACAGATTCATGTCAACGAACAGGACATCGTGGGTCTCGCGGCAATGCTGAAACGCTGCGGGCTGAATTATCGTTTGTGGCTGGAGCAGCACATACCGGCGCAGGCCCGCTGGAATGCCGGCATCGATCGTTATCGGGACACGCGGGACAAGGTTTACCCCTTGATGGCGGGCGGTCTTGGCCATTTACTCGAAGCGTTGAGCTGGACACCGCTCAAGCTGTTATTGTGCAACGACATCTTTGGGATATTGTGGAAACAGGACCCGCCGCCTTCTGCCGCCGGCCCGCTGCCATGGGCGCTTGCCGAGCGGGCGCTCATTTGGATTCTAGACAGGCGATCAGGAAACGGAACGGGTATCCGCACGTAGCAATAACCATATTCCTGCGGGAAACCATGCCAGGATCAATACCAGCACCCGCAGCACGAGGTACGCTGACAGCACTGTCGCTGCGGGCAATTGCAGCACTCCAAACAACAGCATGCCAGCGATCTCCACCGTACCGATGCCATTCACGCTGATCGGAACATACGCCACGAGTGAACTCGCGGCGGCGATCAGCGTCACCGGCAGCACGCCAATGCCGCTCTCTCCGAATGCCCTGAACATGCACCAGTAGGCCCCGCCAGTAAGAAATATCTTGACCAGAGTGAACATGAAATTGAGCAGGACGCGAAGAGGGTTATGTCGGGCGGTGATGAGCAGTTCCCGCAGCGTGTCCGAGAGAAAAAGCCGGAATCTGGTCATATTGGGGGAGGGAGACTGCAGGGCCAGGACAATCAGCGCTGTCATTCCCGCAACCAGACCTGCGGCAGTCAACCAAAATCTGGCCTGCACTTCGTATTCAAAATGGGCCTGCCCCTTGCGGTAGCCATGCCACACCAGCAGCAATCCGGCGACGGCGCAGGCGGTCATTATGACAATGGTGATTATCTTGTCGAGCAGACTGCGGCCGACGCTGATATGCCACGGCAGATGGCGCGCCCGGAGCAAGGCGGAAATCCCTGCAATATCACCGACCTGTCCGGGGATGATCAAATTCAGCGCCCAGCCCACCCAGTACACCGGCAGAAATGCCGACCACGGCACCGTGCCGTCGCGGCCGATGAACAGATGTGAGTTACAGGCGCCTATCAGCGTTGACGACAGGATCAACGCTGCGCTCGCCGCCACCCATGCGGGCTCCAGTTGCGACAGCGCCGCCACGATCTGCCTGCCGTCCACCCTCACTATCAATGCCGCAAGGAGGGCGATGCCAACGAGCATGCGTCCATATCGGTGGCTGCGCGGCACGTTCAATCACTGATTTCGCTGATCACGGCCAGTGGATTGCCCGCGCAAAAAACATTGGCCGGCACATCCTGCCGCACCAATGAACAGGCGCCTATAACGGAATTTTCACCAATGCTCACGCCGTGCAGCACTACCACCTGCACGGAAATCCAGACGTTGCGCCCTATGCGCACGGACGCTGCGGCCACACCATCACCACCAAATTCACGCCGCCGCCGGGACAAGCTGTGCGCCGGCGTGTCGGTAATATAGGCGTCTGCGATATTGGACCAGTCACCAATCTCCACGCTTTGTGCGCACTGTATCGCGGCTCCATTCAGGCCGGCGTGATTGCCGAGTCGTACGACGGCATTCGCATTCAGGGTGCGGATGCACACTGGCTTGATGGCATTCCCGATGATTAGACAATCGTCGCCGAATTCGACGCGGCCGGGTCCTGAAATATACAGTGGCCCGTATACGCGTAATCCCCGGCCGGCGCGAAAACGTCGGCCAAGAAGGGCCAATTTGATCCGGTTCCACCACCCGGAAAACCAAGCTGCGACTGCCGGCAGGAGCAAATGAGGCTCGCGGCGCAATCGATCGATGCATCGGGAGAGTTCAGGATCAATCACGATGACAGGCATCTCTTGCGGATTGGACTCATGAGGAATTCTTCCTGGTTTTTATGTCTTCTTGTCGTGTTGAAGAAATCACGGTTTGCAAATACGGTTTCAGCATTTCCTGCATCTCCCGGAAGATGCGTGTATTGCCCGTCATGATATGACCTTGGTGCAGATAATCATCCTCACCCAAAAGGCTGCTGACCATGCCGCCGGCCTCCTCAATGAGCAGCGCGCCGGCGGCGATGTCCCACGGCTTCAGGCCGAATTCCCAGAAGCCATCGAGACGCCCGCAGGCCACGTACGCCAAATCTAAGGCGGCAGCGCCGGCGCGACGGATGCCAGCGGTAACTTCCATGAATGCACGCAAGGTTTGCAGATAGGCATCGATATGTTCTTGCTCCCGGAAGGGGAACCCGGTGCCGAGCAGGGCCCCTTGCAAGGTGCGCTGTTTGCTGACCCGGATGCGGCGGTCGTTCAACCGCGCGCCGGCGCCGCGCGAAGCGGTGAACAATTCCTGCCGCATTGGATCATAAATCACGCCCTGCTCGATGCGGCCCTTCACCTGCAGCGCCACGGACACCGCAAATTGCGGGAAACCATGCATGAAATTCGTGGTGCCGTCCAGCGGATCGATGATCCACAGAAAATCGCCTTCCGGCCCCGATCGGCCGCTCTCCTCGGCCAGGATGCCGTGTGTGGGATAGGCGGTCTGCAATGTGTCAATGATGGCTTCCTCGGCCATGCGATCCACCTCGGTGACGTAATCATTCATGCCCTTGGCGTCGGCGCGCAGGTCGCTGGCGCGCGCGGCGTGACGCACGATCAGATCACCCCCCCGGCGGGCGGCGCGTACGGCGATGTTGAGCATGGGGTGCATGGGCGGGTTCGAGCGGCTGAAAGACGTATTCTAGCGTATGTGGCTGCGCATCAAGCCGCGAATTTGCGACAATGCCTGCATGCACACACCGTTGTCACGCATCAGCTTCGTGCTGGTTGAACCCAGCCATCCCGGCAACATCGGCGCCACCGCGCGCGCGATGAAGACCATGGGTTTGAGCCGGCTGGCGCTGGTGCGTCCGCCCACGTTTCTCTGCGCCGAGGCGACCGCCATGGCGGCGGGCGCTGACGATCTGCTGGTGCGGGCACGGGTCCACGGTTCGCTGGCGGAGGCCGTGGCCGGTTGTGGATGCGTTGTGGGCACGACCGCGCGTCCGCGACGCATCCCCTGGCCAGTGCACATGCCGCGTGAAATCGCACGCGATCTGGTCGCCTCCGCCGCGGATGTTGAGGTGGCGGTATTGTTCGGCCGCGAGCACGCCGGTCTGACGAATGAGGAAATGGAGACCTGTCAGGCCATGATCAGAATCCCGACTGAAAAGGAATTCGGTTCGCTCAATCTCGCGGCGGCGGTGCAGATTGTAGCGTATGAATTACGCCTAGCGGCTGCCGGAACCATGGAGCAGGTGTCGCTTCCTATCACCCCGACCGCGTCGCCGACGCAGGCGGAAATGCAGCGGTTCTATGCCCATCTGGAGCGGACCTTGACGGCGGTGGGCTTTCTGGATCCTGAAAAACCACGACTGTTGATGCGCCGGCTGCGGCGTCTGTTCAATCGCGCCGTGTTGGATCAGACCGAGGTGAACATCCTGCGCGGATTTTTTACCGCAGTGGAAAAGTACGCTCCCCCCGCCGGAAAGACGGCGAAAACCGATTCCTAGACTATCGGAATTTAACCGTCGCCGCGCCCTTGCAGGCCTCTATATGGCCGATCGGGCATACCGTTTCCCCCGCCTCCCGGAGGCGCTGGGACGCCGTTTCAACGCAGTCTTCAGGCACAACCACCGTCATGCCGACGCCGCAATTGAAGGTACGCCGCATCTCCTCTTCTTCGACGTTCCCGGCCTTTTGGAGCCAGCGGAACACGGCGGGGCGCTCCCAGCTCTTTGTGTCGATGACGGCGCGGCAGCCTTCGGGCAGCACGCGCGGCAGATTGCCGGGCAACCCCCCGCCGGTGATGTGAGCGAGGGCCCTGACCGGAATACGGCGGATCAAATCCAGAAGCGGCCTGACGTAGATGTGCGTCGGCGTAAGCAACGTCTCCCCCAGCGTGCGGCCGTGGAAATCCTGCGCCAGATCGGCGCCGGTGACCTTGAGGATTTTGCGCACCAGCGAGTAACCGTTCGAATGCACGCCGCTTGATGCCAGGCCCAGCACCACGTCGCCGTTGCGCACGTCGCGGCCGTCGATGATTTTATTTTCCTCGACCGCACCCACGCAGAAGCCGGCCAGATCGTAGTCGCCCGGCGCGTACATGTCCGGCATTTCCGCCGTTTCGCCGCCGACCAACGCCGCCCCCGCCAGTTCACAACCGCGGGCGATGCCCTGGATGACCGTCTGCGTCGTGTCCAAATCCAGCCTGCCAGTGGCAAAGTAGTCGAGGAAAAACAGCGGCTCGGCCCCTTGCACGATGAGGTCATTCACGCTCATGGCCACGAGATCGATGCCGATGGTGTCGTGCCTGTTCAGCGCGATGGCGAGCTTGAGTTTTGTCCCCACGCCGTCGGTGGTGGAAACGAGCACGGGCCTCCTGTATTTCAAGGGGCCCAGATTGAACAACGCGCCAAAACCGCCCAGGCCACCCATGACGCCGGGGCGGGTTGTGGCGGCGGCGCAGGACTTGATGCGTTCCACCAGTTCATCGCCGCGGACGATGTCCACGCCAGCGTCCTTGTAGCTCAGGGAGGAGGGTGGTTTCTTTTTCACGGCGTCCATACTAGCGGCGGTCTCGTGGCGCGACAATCTTGACCTGACCGCAGCGTTCGCATAGCGTGCGACACAGGATGGCATCGCCGATTTGGACCATGCATTCCCCCCACCATATGCTCCAATTGCTGGGTCGTCTTGCGATCATCGCAGTGGGGCTCTATGCATCGCCCGCATTCGCGGCGGCGCCCCCGGACGGATTATATGAAGCCACGGTGCCGATCGCGGAGAAAACCGAGGCCGCCAGAAACGACGGGGTGCGCAACGCCATGGCGCAGGTGCTGATCAAACTCACGGGTGATCGCGGCAGCATACAACGCCAGGAGGCGCAGTCCCTGCTTCGTGACGCCCAGCGTTACGTGCGTGAAATCCGTTTTGAGGACATCGCCGCGCCGGGTACGGACAAGACCCAGCCCAACCTGTGGGTGCAGTTCGATCCTGCGGCACTGGGGCCTGCACTGGCGGGTACGGGGTTGCCGTTGTGGGGCCAGGACCGTCCCGGCGTGCTGATCTGGCTGGCGCTGGAGGAGGGTGGCGCAGCCGCACTCATCAGTCCCGACGATGATCGCGGCTATACGGAGTTAATCCGGCGGCAGATGTCCCGGCGCGGCTTGTCTTCGATTTCGCCGCTGCTCGACCTGGAGGATCAGAACAAAGTGTCTGCAGGCACCTTGAAGCAGGAACAAGCCGCGCCACTGCGCGACGCCTCGGCGCGTTATGGCACGGGGGCGGTGGTCTCTGCGGTGCTGAGTCACGGCGACAATGGCCTGTGGACCGGCCGGTTCGTGTTGTATTTCAACGGCCAGAATTTGAGCTGGAGCGTGAAGGGGCAGAACGCGGAGGAAATCGCCGCCCAGGGCGCGGATGATATTGCCGACGCCATCGCGGTCCGCTACGCCCGCGCCACGCCGGCGGAGACAGGCCCCGGCCAGACGGTGGAACTGATTGTCGAAGGCGTACGCAGCCTGCAAAATTACGCCGACCTGCAGCGTTATCTGCGCTCACTCAACGCCGTCACCGCCGTCAACGTGTCGCGTGTGGAAGGAGACCGCGTGACCCTGGTGCTCGGCACAAAGGCGGGTCTGCAGGCCATCGCCGACAGCATCGCCTACAATGCCACCCTGCAGCCAGCGGCAAACGGCGCGCCGGGTCATTATCGCCTTATTCCATGACGCACCTGACTGGTTTCCCATCGCCATGACCGGCTCGCAAAAATGGACTTTGGCCGTCGTTGCTGGCGTGCTGATCTGGTTGTTATATCTTCTGGCGCCGGTGTTGACCCCCTTCATGTTGTCGGCGCTCCTGTCCTATCTCTTCGATCCGGTAGTGGATCGCCTCGAGGCGCGCAGGCTGCCGCGCACGCTGGGCGTGATCATTGTCTTTCTGGGCCTGCTGCTGGCGGGCCTGGCGTTCGTGCTGATACTGTTTCCGGTGTTACACCAACAAATTTCACTTTTGATCGACAAACTGCCGCAGGTCATGCAGTGGTTCCAGGATGCGTTGTTGCCGAGACTGTCGCGTCTGCCCGGCGTCGATCCCTCCTGGCTCAATCTCGAGGCGGTGAGGCAGGCCATGACGGAACACTGGCAGCAACTTGGCTCCTCGCTCACCGATGTGCTTGGCCGGCTGACCCATTCCGGCGGCACGGTGTTCGTCTGGTTTGCCTATCTTCTGTTGATCCCGGTGGTGACTTTCTATCTGCTGCGTGACTGGGACATCCTGGTCCGGCGGCTGCACGACCTGCTGCCACGCCGCGTCGAACCGGTGATCGCGCAATTGGCGGGGGAGTGCGATGCCGTGCTGGCCCAGCTGCTGCGGGGCCAGTTGCTGGTCATGCTGAGCCTGGCCGTGGTGTACACCGTCGGACTTTGGATCGTCGGTGTCGATCTCGCGTTTCTAATTGGCCTGATCTCCGGACTGGTCAGCTTTGTGCCCTACTTGGGGTTCGTCGTCGGTGTGCTGTTTGCCAGTCTGGCGGCGCTGATCCAGTTCGGAGATGTCGCGCACCTGCTTTATGTGTTGCTGGTGTTCGCCGCTGGCCAGGCCCTGGATGGCACCCTATTGTCGCCACTGCTGGTGGGCCGGCGGATCGGCCTGCATCCGGTGGCGGTGATCTTTGCGGTGCTGGCTGGCGGCCAGTTGTTCGGATTCCTGGGTGTCCTGCTGGCCCTACCGGTGGCTGCCGTGATCGTGGTCGTCCTGCGCCATTCCCAGAATCGTTACCTGCAAAGCAGCCTGTATTCGTCATGACGACGGCGCAACGGCCTGACCGGCAGTTGCCGCTCAAGCTGTATCCACCGCAGGATCAGACGCTGGAACATTTTATCGTTGGCGCCAATGCCGAGGCCCACGCCCAGGCAGGCGCCTTGGCGCGCGGAGAATCCTTGCGGCCGTTGCATCTGTGGGGCGGCGCGGCGACGGGCAAGACGCATCTGCTCGCCGCCGCCTGCGCCGGGGCCGCGAAACAGGGGCTGCGCCCGGTCTATCTGCCGCTCAAGGAAACCTCGCACGATCTCGATCCCTCGGTGTGCGAGGGGTTGGGGACACTGGATCTGATCTGTGTGGACGACGTCGATGCCATCGGTGGGCGGGGTGACTGGGAGCTGGCGCTGCTCCGGCTCTACAACCAACTGGCCGATCAAGGTGGACGCTGGCTCTCCGCCAGTACAGTCAATCCGCAGGAGGCAATGATCAACCTTCCTGATCTCAAGTCCCGCCTCGGCTGGGGCCTGGTGATTCATCTGCAACCGCTGACGGACGATCTACGACGGGAAGTGTTGATGCAGCGCGCCCGCCGTCGGGGGTTTGCACTCAGCAAGGAGGTCGCCGATTACCTGCTGCACCGTGTTCCACGTGATCTGAAGCAGTTGTGCGCGCTTCTGGATCGATTGGATGCCGCCTCGCTTTCCAACCAGCGCCACGTTACCATCCCGCTGGCGAAGACCTTGCTGGGAAAATAATCCGCGATCAACCGGGAGGATGATTATGAACATCAGGACGGTCGGAGCAGAAGAAGGGGTAAAGTGGCTGAGCGAGGGTTGGCGCCTGTTCCTGCGCAACCCCGGTATGTGGATCGCACTGATGATCATTTTACTGCTGCTGTCAGTGGCGGCACATTACATCCCGCTCATTGGCACACTGGCGTTGTCACTGATCTCACCGGCGCTGGGGGCGGGGTTGTATTACGGTGCGCGGCAATTGGACGAAGGCCGGGACCTCGCCTTGGAACATCTTTTCATCGGCCTCACCGACCCGCAAAAACGCAATCCGTTCCTGCTGTTGGGTGCGCTGTACCTCGGTGCCGCCATTATGGTGGCGATTGCGATGATGATTTTCGGGGGCGGCGCAATCATGGGAGCGATGATGGGCGGGCGCGCGGCAGGCGCCGCATTCACGGGCGTGGGATTAATCGCCGTGCTGGTCGGACTGACCCTGGCGGCGTTGGTTGCCATGGCTTTCCTGTATGCCAGTCCCTTGGTTATGTTCGACAATGTTCCGCCGATTGAGGCGCTGAAGGCGAGTTTCGACGCCTGTATGAAAAACATCGCCTCCATGCTGGTCTTCGGTCTCATCGCCATGGTGCTGACCATATTGGCCGTCATACCGGCCGGACTTGGACTGTTGGTATTGGGACCGGTCATGGTCGGCGCCATCTATGCCAGCTATAAATCGATCTTTGTGACCGAAACGGTGGCATTGCCGCCCGTCGCCTGAATCACCGTTGCTTATCACGCGGTCCGTGGGGCGGGTTGCAGGCTGCGCGCAATCTGCGCCAGCCGCCGCCCCTGTGCGATGCAGAGCTTCTTTTCCTCATCGGTAATCGCATGCGTGCTGTCGCCACCGGCCAGATGACTGGGGCCGTAAGGCGTGCCACCCGTGATTGTCGTGAACAGTTCCGGTTCACTGTACGGCAGACCCACAATCAACATGCCGTGATGCAGGAGTGGCAGCATCATCGACAGCAGCGTGGCTTCCTGTCCGCCGTGCAGGCTGCTGGTGGAGGTGAAGACGGCGGCGGGCTTGCCGGACAGCGCGCCGGAGAACCACTGGCCGGCGGTGCCGTCGAGGAAGTATTTGAGCGCCGCGGCCATGTTGCCAAAGCGGGTGGGTGAGCCCAGCGCCAGTCCGGCGCACTCCTGCAGGTCCTCCAGCGTGGCATAGGGCGGCCCGCTGGCCGGAATGTTCTTTTCTGTTGTTTCGCAGACCGTGGACACCGCCGGCACCGTGCGGATGCGCGCCGTGCAATTCGGAACCTGCTCAATGCCGCGGGCAATGTATTCCGCCATGCGCGCCACGTTGCCGTGCCTGCTGTAGTACAGCACCAAAATTTCCGTGGTCATTTAAGCAGGCGCAATACGTTTTCCGGCGGACGGCCGATGGCAGCCTTGCCGTCCACGACCACGATGGGCCGTTCCAACAGCACCGGATGGGTCACCATGGTTTTCAGGATTTGGGCGTCGCTGAGTTTGGGGTTGTCAAGGCCGGTTTCCGCATAAGCGTCTTCTTTTGTGCGCAGCAGCTGGCGCGGCGTCATCCCCAGCGCCTTCAGCAATCGCTGTAATGTTGCCTGGTCGGGGGGCGTTTTCAGATATTCGATGATTTCGGGTTGAATGCCGCGAGCAGTGAGCAGCGCCAGCGTCTCACGTGATTTGCTGCAGCGGGGATTGTGATAAATTGTGACCTTCATGGCGGGTCATTGTGAATTGATTAATATTGGAATTCTAACCCAGCCAAAGACGGCATGGATAAAAATGAGTGGCACAGAAGAGAAACTCTGCGTGCGCTGCGTGGTTTCCGGGCGCGTACAAGGCGTATTTTTCCGCGCCGCCGCACGTGATGAAGCGCGGCGGCTGGGCCTGACCGGCTGGGTGCGTAACATGATCGGCGGCCGTGTTGAACTCAACGCCAGCGGGCCACACGCGGCCGTGGATGCATTTATTGCGTGGCTGCACCGCGGGCCGCCGGCGGCTCGTGTCACCGCCGTCGATGTCATAGCCGCTGAGGATGAAGGTCTCAGCAGATTTGAAATCCGCTGATGTTACGAGCGACGGATTTTGCCACGGATGAAATCCACGGCGCCGTTTAGCGGGATGTCCTGAGCCCCGGCGTCGCGCCGGCCCCTGTATTCGCAGGTGGCCGCGTCCAGGCCACGGTCGCTCAACACCAGCCGGTGTGGGATGCCGATGAGTTCCATATCAGTGAATATGACGCCGGCGCGTTCCTGCTTGTCGTAGAACAATACCTCAATACCCGCCGCCAGCAGTCTGGTGTACATCTCCTCCGCCGCCAGCCGCAGGCGCTCTGACTTGTGCATATTGATCGGACACAGCGCGACGGTATAAGGCGCGATCGCGTCCGGCCAGAGGATGCCGTGTTCGTCGTTGTTCTGCTCGATGGCGGCAGCCACCAGACGCGACACGCCGATGCCGTAACAGCCCATGATCATGTCGACGGCCCGGCCATTCTCATCCAGGCAATGCGCCTTCATGGCGGTGCTGTACTTCGTGCCGAGTTGAAAAATATGGCCAACTTCTATGCCGCGGGCGATCTCGAGCCTGCCCCTGCCATCCGGACTGGGATCACCGGCCACCACGTTGCGGATGTCCGCTACAATCGGTTCGGGCAGATCGCGACCCCAGTTGACGCCGCTCAAGTGCTTGCCGTTTTCGTTCGCGCCGCAGACGAAGTCGGCCAGGTTGGCCGCGCTGCGATCCGCGATGACCGGACACGGCAGCCGGACCGGGCCGATGGAACCGATGTCGCAGCCTGTCGCCGCGCGCACGGCGGCCGCATCGGCCATGCGCAGCGGCGAGGCTACTG